>CAYNKB010000008.1:0-17223 GCA_964397725.1 Candidatus Woesearchaeota archaeon
CGCTAAGCAAATTGGAATAGGCGACGCAGATTCCTCTTTTTTGGGGAGAGACAGAATCATATGTAAAGTTTGTAACTGAAATTACGAAGGCAGCGTTTGCGATTCCTACAAGAATCTGGGGAAAGAGTATAAGGTAAATCGGGGACTTGAACATTATCCAAAGAATTGGAGATATTGCAAAGCAGATGTTATATATATAAAATAATTTCACATTTCCAAATTTGTCAGAAAATTTTCCAATTAAAGGAGTGAAAATTAAATAAAAGACTGATGAGCTCATTGTTACAATCATGAAGGTTATGTAGCTGAACTGCAGTTCCTTCAGCATGTAAACAGCAAAGAAGGGAGAGCCAATCATCAGGGCGAAATAAAACAGAGCCTGATAGACTGCAAATTTTCCAAAATTGTCAAATCTTTTTATGAAATCAAAGAGAGAAAAATAATCTCCTTTTTGAACTTTGAATTTTGGAGCGTATTGCTTTCTGAAAATGCTGAATGAGATTAATCTAAAAATAAATGCTGAAAAGAAAAGTATTGAAAATCCTATAATTACAATGCCAGTTTTTTTGAAAGTGTCTAAAACTATAGCTCCAATTAAAACTCCTGCGAGGCCGACGATGCCTGTTGCAGTATTTCTGATGCTGAAATATCTTCCGCGGTCTTTTGCAGGGACTAAGTCGCCCATCCAGGAGAACCAGGCAGGATAGGCGAGCCCTCCGATTCCGATAAGAAGAGAGAAAAATATTATCAGCAGATAGGGAAGGGAACTAGGAATTATATTTTTGTAGAATAGAATTCCCAAAAGAGCAATTGGAATCCATAAAAGAGATTGCAGGAAGACGAATCTTAAGACAATTTTTTTCCTTGAATGCTTTTTCATTAATCTGCTTCCGAGCAATTGAGAAAGAGGGGAAGCCAATCCCGAGAATGAGCTTAATAATCCTATTTGAAGAGGATTTGCATTTAAGGCCAGGGCAAACGGAGTTATGTAGGAATCTCCTATGCTTGAAGAAAAGCTTGATGCGGAGCCTTCGTTAATACTTTGAGAAAGAGCTTTTTCTTTAGAGTGCTTGATTTTTTCAGTTGAACCATCAACCTCTTTTCCTATATCACCAATACCAAAGGGGTACATTGCTAAAAAAGGCGAAGTTAATTAATAAACGTTGCTAAGCTGGCTTTGGAGAGTAGTCTTCTCCAAGACTTTCCAACCCTTTTTTTATTCCAGACATTAAATTATTTGCCTGCTTTACTGTTCTGGAGACTACTCCACTTTTTTTTCTATCAGTTACTATCGGCGCGACATAGATTCCTATTGCTCCAAGTTTTCCTTGTATAACATACGGCTCCAGCCCTATTTGGTTTTTTCCTATTGTTATGCTTGATTTTTTACCTGCGTTTAGCTGTTTTATTATTCTTTCATCTGAATTTAAACCTTCATTTATGTCTATTTCTAATCCATCATACTTTCTTTGAAATCTTTTTGAAGCAAAACGCAAAGCATATTCATTGCCTTCCCTGACAAGGATTCCGAAAGGAATTTTGTTATATTTTGGAGTTGCCTGAAGGGCTATTTCTACAGCGTGAGGTATTACAGCTACCCTTAATCTCTCATTATCTTCTTGAAATCCCAAATTTTCTCTTTCGGACTCTGCATATGCTCCTTTTAGTGCCTCATCTACATTCAAATCTTCCGGAATAGCTCTTCTCATGGCTGCTCTTCTTAGGGTTTGCTCTGTTGCTTCTACTAATCCTCTGGTAGCCTGATTTGCTATTCTTTTTCCTTCTGCTATTCCCAATGGCTTTCCTTCTTTTATTCCCTGCAATCTTGCTTCTCTAACTTCCCGCTCCAAGCCTTTTATTTGAGTTTCATAATCTGTGCTTCTGGCTTGATGTCTTTCTTTTTGGCTTTGAAGATTAAGGAGCAATTGTCTTCTTGTTTTTTTTAATTGGTCTTTCTCCCAATTTAGGTCTTTGTAATCCGTCGAATATCTTACAAAGAAGTTTGCTAAGTTTCCAAGGATATCTCTGAAATACTGCTTAATGGGATTTGGGTCTATATCATCATTCATTCATATTCTTGAAAAACAAAAAATTTAAATACTTGTATATACAGAGTAATGTATACAGGAACATATTATGACAGACATATTTGACGCAAAGATTTCATGCAAGAACTGCAATGCAGAGATGAAACCGGTTATTGTGAATAAGAAAGGATTTGAATTAAGAGCAGTAGAGTGTCCGAAGTGCGGGGACCACATAATTCATCCTGCGGATGTTAATAATTTGGAGCATTATAATGATTTGAAGGGGAGAACATTTAGAGTAAAATTAAGGATGGTTGGGAACAGCCATGCAATAAGCATTCCGAAGGAGATTGTTGATTTTATGAATGAAATTCACGGAATGAAGAGCGAAATGGATGATATGGTAAAATTATGCTTTGAGGATTTTGGGAGATTAAGTGTAAACTTTTGGGACGATAATATTGATAAAAGGAGAAAAATGGAGGATATGAGATAATGAAGAAAGCAAATAATGATTTGGCATTGAAGGTTGTGGAAGCGCTGCAGGATGATGTTTACAAAGGTGTTGCGAGAATAGATCCTAATCTGATGAAGGCTATGGATTTGAACAGAGGAGATATAATTTTTATTAAAGGACAGAGGGAAACTGTTGCAATTGTTGACAGGGCGTATCCTGCTGATGTGGGTGAGAGAATAATCAGAATTGATGGATTGCTAAGAAGGAATGCAAAGACAGGTGTGGGAGAAATTGTTACTGTTAAAAAGGCGATTGTGAAGCAAGCAGCTAGGGTTATTATTGCTCCAGCGCAACAGGGGATTACAGTTCATGGTGATCCTGAAATGTTCAAGAATGGATTATTAGGAAGGCCAGTTTCAAAGGGAGATATTATTTCATTGGGAGGAGTAAACAGAAGAAGAGATTTAATGAGCGAGGGATTTGGGGATATTTTTGGGGAGTTTCTAAATGACATGGGCTCATTTCCGGGATTTTCTGGATTTCAACAACTTAGATTTGTTGTTGTTTCTACAACGCCAGGACAGGCTTGCTTTATAGGAGATGAGACAGAAATAGTTTTGAATGCCAAGGCTGTTGATGTTTCGGAAGAGGCAGTTCCTGATGTTACTTACGAGGATATTGGAGGATTGAGCGAAGAAGTTAAGAAAGTAAGGGAAATGGTTGAATTGCCTTTGAAACATCCTGAGATTTTTGACAAATTAGGAATTGAACCGCCTAAGGGAGTTATTTTGCACGGACCTCCAGGAACAGGAAAAACTTTATTGGCGAAGGCAGTTGCAAATGAAACCGAAGCTAATTTTATTCTGCTTAACGGGCCTGAAATCATGAGCAAGTTTTACGGAGAGTCGGAGAAAAAGATAAGAGATATTTTTGAGGATGCTGAAAAGAATGCGCCTTCAATTATTTTTATAGATGAGATTGATGCGATTGCTCCGAAGAGAGAAGATGTTCAGGGAGAGGTTGAGAGGAGAGTTGTTTCGCAGTTGTTGACTATGATGGATGGACTGAAGAGCAGAGGAAGAGTTGTAGTTATAGGAGCGACAAACAGAGTGAACAGCCTTGATCCAGCATTGAGAAGGCCTGGAAGATTTGACAGAGAAGTTTCTATTTCTGCACCGGATAAAACAGGCAGGTTGAATATTTTGAAAATTCATACTAGAAATATGCCTTTGAAAGGCGTTGTTTTGGAAACTTTGGCTGGAAAGACTCATGGATTTGTCGGAGCAGATTTAAGCGCTTTGACAAAGGAAGCTGCGATGAATGTTTTAAGAAAAATTCTTCCTTCATTAAAATTGGAAGATGGCGAGCCAATTCCTTCTGAAGTTTTAGATAAAATAGTTGTTAAGGAAGAAGATTTTGATGAAGCTTTGAAAGTTGTAAGGCCAAGTGCTATGAGGGAGGTTTTAGTTGAGACGCCGAATGTTGGATGGAATGATGTTGGCGGTTTGGAAAAAACAAAACAAGATTTGAAAGAGGCAGTTGAGTGGCCGATAAAGAATCCTGAAATGTTTAAGAGGCTTGGAATAAGGCCTCCTAGAGGAATATTGCTTTATGGACCTCCAGGAACGGGAAAGACAATGTTGGCGAAGGCAGTTGCAAAAGAATCGGAAGCAAACTTTATTCAGGTTAAGGGGCCGAGCTTGTTAAGCATGTGGGTTGGAAAGTCGGAGGAAGGAGTCAGAAAAGTTTTTGAGAGAGCAAGGCAAGTTGCTCCTTGTGTTGTATTTTTTGATGAGATAGATTCTTTGGCGGGAAGGAGAGGGCTTGATTCTGGGGCGAAAGTAACAGAAAGAGTTTTGAATCAATTGCTTGCTGAGATGGACGGACTTGAGGATTTGAAAGATGTTACAATTATTGGAGCCACGAACAGGCCAGATATGTTAGACCCTGCTTTGCTGAGGCCTGGCAGGTTCGACAGGGTTATTTTAGTTGATGTTCCTGATGAAGAAAGCAGAAAGAAAATATTTGAAGTTCATATGAAGAACACTCCAATTGAGAAGGATGTTAAGATAGATGAACTTGTAAAGCAAACAGAAGGTTATGTTGGGGCAGATATAGAAGGTCTTGTGAGAGAGAGTGCGATGAATACTTTAAGAAGAGATATGAATGCGGAAAAAGTAACTAAAAAGGATTTTGAAGAATCTTTGAAGAAAATAAAATCTTCTGTATCTACGGAAACTGCAAAGAGATACAAGAAATTGGAAGAGTATTATGTTAAGAGCGCGAAGGCAGGACTGCCTATCGGACCGATTTATACAGGATGATAGACGAATATAGCTTAATTGGGGATAGAAGTATTTCTTCTAAATCTTATGATTTGAGCAGAGGTTATGTTGGAAACAGGAGAGGCATTGGAAGAGGATACAAAGGCTTGGAACTTAATTTGTCTTATGAAGGTCCTTTGGAAGCTAAGAATAATAGGACAAAGTTGTAATTGATTGTCTGGACTTTATAAATTGAAAGGAGGCAATTTAAAAAATGGAACAATGTTGTAGCGGAGCTTGTATGTCTAGAGGTTTTCCAACTAGAGAAGAAAAGCTGGGAGCCTTAAAGAGATATAGATAACTGCGTTATTTATCTGACATCTTGTACGCAGTTCTCTAATGGATAACTGCCAAAAATCTGTAACCTAAACCATGCAGTTATCCATACAAGGATGCTTTAGAAAAGGAATCGCAGGGAGTAGCGGAAAGAATTGCTAAAATGGAAAAAGAAGAGTAATTCTTTAATTTAAATTTATTTTTTTATTTTATTTGAATACAGAGAGTATTTGCAACTTTATGTGTAATTTACTTTGTAATATTTTCCCCACAAACTGAGGTATGTCCGGATTCTTACTGGATTTGTTTCCATATGTCTTACACAGAATTGTTTATCTTTATGCTCTTTTGGAGTTAAAGAAAACTCGAAACCTTTTATTGATTCCAGCCCTTTTCTTATCACAGCTTCATCTCCCACGAAATTTGCTTTGATTTTATATGGGTCTGTCCAATCATTTTGGAGCTCTGTATAGGCTAATGCTCTTAGGTTCATCCATAAATTTGAACTAGAATTTTCTTGCTCGGAAGGTATTACTATTACAGGTGAATGGACTATGAATGGAAAATCTCCTGAATTATAGGGCATTCTGTTTTGGTTTATAGGAGTTAGTTTTCTTTTTGGAATTTTTCCATTGTCAATCTCTTTTGTGTCAATTATAAAGTTTGGATAACGAGAGTCATAGAAAAATAATACGGGTTCATTTGGCTTTACTTCCAAGTTTTGCTGAGGATGTATTAGGGTTAGGTCGTAAGGCATAATTAATTCTTTTTTCTCTTATTTTTAAGGATTTATGTACTAGAATTATTTCTTTTTAAAACATCAAGATTTTTGTAGAATTAAATATTGAGTGCGCTCAGGAAACAGATTACTTACCAATTTTCCTGAAGTTCAAGCAGACTGAATTTATGCAGTATCTTTGTTTTGTTGGGGACGGGCCGTCGTTAAACACGTGGCCGAGATGGGAGTTGCAGACTTTGCACAAAACCTCAACGCGGGACATTCCTTGGGAGATGTCAGATTTTAGGATTACATTTCCTTTTTTTACATCGGAAAAAGAAGGCCATCCTGTTTTGGAGTCGAATTTTGTGTCTGAGGAAAATAGCTCCGAGCCGCAGACAGCGCAGGTGTACATTCCTTTTTCTTTGCTATGGAGATGCTTTCCTGTAAATGGGGCTTCTGTTCCTTTTTCTCTTAGAATGTGGTATTGTTCGGGAGTCAGTTTCTTTTTTATTTCAGATTCTTTCATGATAGGATTTATTAACCTTCTTTATTTAATTACTTTATGATTAAGAGAGGTGAGTGGCTATTAATTGTTTTTAACTTAGCTTATATAATTCCTTTTACTGCTTATTATATTTATATAAAGAATTTTGAGTTTTTAATTTACATAGCTGTTTTGCTTGCTCTTTTTGTTTTGGTTGCCGCAACTTTGAGGAAGACAAAGTTTAGCTATGCAATTTTATGGGGGCTGTCTGTTTGGGGTTTGCTTCACATGATGGGTGGAGGGGTTAGAGTTGGAGGTTCGGTTCTATATGCTTTCAGGCTGATTCCAATAATTGAAACGCCAGATTACTTTATTTTGAAGTATGATCAATTAGTGCATGGTTATTTGTATTTTGTTATGACTTTTGTTATTTATCATTTGATTAAGCCGCATATAAATAAGAAAACATTAGGGTTTATTTTGTATGTGTTTATTGTCGCCGCCAGCGTTGGAATTGGAGCTGGGAATGAGATTGTTGAGTTTATGGCTGTTTTATTCATAAAAAACACCGGTGTTGGGGGATATTATAATACTGCCTGGGATTTAGTTTTCAATACTCTCGGGGCTTTATTGGCTTCGGTGATAATAGGGATTAGAAGAAGGAAAGGATTTGATTAGTAGTTTCTTACTTCCCAGATAACTGTGTTTCTTCCTGGAATGTTTCCAACTGGAATTCTATAAGAGCTAAATTCTATTATTGATTCTGGAAATATATCAAGAAGGCAATACACGTCTGAAAGACTTGATGGAGACAGGTGTTTTTGCAAGAGCATTTTGGCTTCTAGGCCTTGCGCGTTATAGGACGAGATTTTTAATGCTTTATTCATCGGCTTTTTAACATAAGTGTAATGTAAATTTAACCCCCCTATTCCACTCATAAGCTCTCCTTGAAAAGTGAGGTTGTTGTCCGGCATGCTTTGATTGAAAAAAAGATAGCTTTCGGGTATTCCTTTTTGCACAAGTTGTTCTATTTTTGATTTTAAATTTGCTAGAGGAATATTATATCCGACTCTTGATCTTTTCATTCCATTTCTTGATCCTCCAGCTCTGATGCAAACTTTTCCTTTCCAGCCACTATCTAATATTTCCTGCCTGGATTTCCATGTCAGGGGTTTGTTTCCGAACAAGCCGAGTTCGTACATCTCATAGAATTTTCTTTTGTTTGCAACTCTGGTCATAAATTTAGGAAGATAAAGAGTATATAATTTATATTATAGTGTTGTGATTATCTTTTCTTTTTCTGTAAGAAGAATTGTATGCTCTGCCTGAGCAACTATTCCTTTTGATTTTTCAATTAGCTGGGGATAGCTGTGAAGACAATTTGCTTCTTCCAACCTTTTTAATGCGATTAGGGCGCGTGTGCCAAATTTTTTTACAAGCCAGCGGGAGCAGAATGGAAGTGTTTGATAATTTTCTGCGATGTATTCCAGGACTTCTCGGGCGAAGGAGTCTCTTACCGGATTTGCGGATTCAAGGTGATAAATTCCGGAAGGCTTTCCATCTCTTACAGAGCCAGAGCCATTAGTAGTGAAGGGCTCTATTGCATAAACACCCTGAGGAAGCTCTAAAGATTGAGAGTTATCAAAATTTGGAATTGTTATTCCTGCGTGCAGATTGTATTGGTCTATGGAATGTCCAGAGAGATTTGCTATAGGCTGGAATCCGAGGGATTTAATTTCTTTTTCAATTACTGAGCCGAGTTCTTTAAGAGGGGAATTCAGTTTTATTTTTTCGGCAGCTTTTTTCAGGGCGGATTGTGCTGCTTCAATCAAAGATTTATTTTCTTTTGAATTTTCAAGGTCTATTGAAATTGCTGTGTCTGCCACGAATCCTGAGATATGAACGCCAAGGTCTATTTTTAGCAAGCCATGGGCTTTTTCTTCAGAGTCATAGGCAGGAGTTGAATGGGCTGCAACTTCATTGATTGAGAGATTTACCGGAAATGCCGGAAGTCCTCCTAACTCTATAATTTTATATTCTATCTTTTCTGCTAATTCTAACAAGGGAACTTGCGGTTTAGCTATTGTTATGGCATATTTTACCACCTCAGAGGCTATTTTTCCTGCCTGCTCTAGTTTTGAAATTTCTTCTTTTGAGAAGTAGGACTCTTCCTTGTCTTTCTTGCTTTTTGATTCTGGATGGATATGCTCGTGCTTGTGCTGGCTTTTCATAGTTTTTTCCTTGAAGCCGAAGCCTGAGGAGCCCCCATAGTTCTTTTCTGTCATCATTTTGTTAAAATAGTAGAGTTTAAAAGATTTTGGTAAAAATCTTTAACCCCTCAACCTTTGGAAAAGGTTAAGGTTTAAAAAGGGTTTGTTTGTAGGTTTTGTATGGAAGAAAATAGAAAATTTGATTATACACCAAGGTTAGGATTAGCGGGAGGTTTACCTGCTGGAGATAGTGAAGATTATGGCTATTCTGTTTTACGTTTTAATGGGATGATTAATGTTAAAAGAAGGGGAGAACCTATTTTTAGCGCTCCGGAAAGCAAGTTTGTTAGAGTTCTAGATGATATGCTTGATAAGGATAAGATAGGACCTTTTGGACATGAGGAAGTTCTTAGGTTATATAACAGATTCAATATTTAAGGCTTCTTTAGACGCCTGTCTTTTGGAACATAATTAAAGAGTATTTTTCCATTTGATTTTCCGCATCCCAAAAAGTCTGAGAGGTATTTTATTATATAAGTTCCCTGAGGAAGAGGTTTTTCCAAATCTTTTCCGCGAATCCATGACTGAAATTCGGATTCAGAGAGTTCAAGAATGTTTTTTGAAATTTGCTCTTTTAAGAGATGTGCGGCATCTATTGATAAGCGGAGATCGTGCTCTTTTTTTATTAAGTAGAGTCCTATTATTTCTATGTTTGCGATAGAAGAAATGTCATTCATTTCTTCCTTTGACAAGTGTCCTGAGAAAGCTCTTAGTTTTTCTTTTCCTGATTCTACAAGAAGATAGGGGAGTTTTGTTATTCCAAACTGCTTTTCTAATTCTGCAAGGATTCTTCTTTTTTCTGAGGATCTTATATATTTGTAATTCATTTTAATTCTTGAAGAAACTTTTTTATTTCTTTTTTATTTCTTAGTGTGATAAACTTATTATTGATTTTTTTGTGTTTTTTATAATATCTTGATTGGTAAAACATTAACCAGAAAATAACCTTAATCAAGAATTTTATTTTGCTCTTTTCTTTATTTTTCCTTTTTATTTTTCTCAAAATGAATCTTTTTAACATAGTCAATCTTCTTATATTTAGAAATATTACAATATCTGCTTTTTTTAGTGCTGGGATTGTCCAGTCCCCCATATGAACTCCTTCTATTATCCATTTACTTTTTTTTGATGTTTTTATCAAGTTTTCTTCTTTTTCTTCTTCAGAGTATTTCTCAGTCCATCTTTTTTTATAGACAAAATCATCCGTAGTATATGTTGGAATATTTAATTTTTTAGAAATCTTTTTAGCAAGGGTTGTTTTTCCTGATCCTGTTCCTCCAAATATGTATATTCTGTTGTAATTCATTTTAGCCTCCTGTTAAATTCAGTTATTATTTTTTTATATCCTTCTTTTCGTACAATTTCCCAAGATCTTTTGTAGTCCGGCAAAAAACTAATATAGTCAATACCTTTTTGCATTCTTTTTTTTGTAAATAATTTAAGATATATATAAGAATGTATTGCGTGAAGTGGGATGTGAATTTTTGTATTGTAGGCTTCTTTTTTATATTTTTTAAAGATATATTTCCATGATTTATCAGATATATTCAGATTTCCTTTTTGTGTAAACAACTGATGTATTAATTCGTGAATTAATGTGTCTATGAAGTATTCTTGGCTTCTTGGGTAGATTGGCATTGTTAATGGATCTGAAAATGGAGTTGCATATCCAACAATATAACAAATTATTTTTTCCTCTTTCCATTTTAACCCTGATATTTTTGATAATTCGGTCAGAACTTTCTTTTCAATTTTTCTCCATTTAGGCTCTATCTCTTTGACATATTTCATTATTTTTTCGTAGGGGGGGTATTTTCTGCCTTCTTTTTTAAGTCTTTCTTGAACCCATTTATACTTGCTATAGCCTTCATCATAAATATTTGAATATCTGAATTCTATCTCTGGAGTTTTCATTTTATTTTTTCTATTTTCCAATTTAATTTTTTTTCTAATTTGAATAAATCTTTAAAATTATCTTTTAATGGAATCAATAAGCTTATAGGATGTAAATTATTTTCTATTTCTATCTCTCCTATTTGGTATCTTTTATGCCATTCGTGAAACTCTCCTTCATATATCCATTTTTTATTTATTTTATTTGGGATAGCTACAATATCTATATCACTAACTTCTTGATTTTCATATTTTCCAAACTTTCCCGAGGCAAGACTGCCAATTAGATACGCCTCTCCAAAGTTATTTAGATATTTTTCTTTTAGTATTCTTATTATTTTATCATGTATTTCTTTTTGGTTTGGGTAAATTATTTTGTTTTTCATTCTTTGATTTCCTCCAATAAAGTCATCTTTGAGACAAAGAAGCCTTCGCTATCGTTGTCCTGTGGGTAGATACGGCAGGTTTTTGAGACTTCTTTAGAATATGAATCATTTTTCCATGATGTTATTCCTGGACGGCATTTTATTGGGAGGGAGAGATTTTCAATTTTAACTGGAAAGTTTTTGAGAGCGAAATCGACTATTTCTTCGTTTTCTTCCGGAGCGTGGGTGCAGGTTGAATATACTAATGTGCCTCCTTTCTTTAAGCACTTGAGGGCAAAGGCGAGGAATTTTTTTTGCTGGCGGGAGAGATTTTTTATTACTTTTGGATTCCACATTAAGAATGTTTTTGGGGAACTACGAAGGGTGCCCTCTCCAGAGCATGGAACATCAAGAAGAATTTTATCAAATTTAATTCCTTTTTGAGAGAGTCTTGAACATAAAGAGATTGCATCATTTCTTGTTACGATGCAATTTGTTACACCACAGCGCTCCAAGTTTGCTGCAAGAATTGAAATTCTGTCTAATTTAAAGTCGTTTGCGAGCAGAGTTCCTTGGTTTTCCATCATAGCTGCAATTTGAGTTGTCTTTGATCCTGGGGAGGCAGCTAAATCCAAGATTAATTCTCCAGGCTGGGGGTTGAGGGCAAGAGGGGGAAGCATTGAGGATATTTCCTGAATGTAATAGTATCCCAAGATGTGCTCAATTGCGTTTCCTAATTCTCCCGGACCGAGATTGGATTCAACTAAGAATATTTCAGGATGGTTGGGAAATGGCTGGGAGACTTGCCATTTTTTTGAAAGTCTTTCTTTGAGCTCTTGAGAGGAGATTTTTATTGTGTTGCAACGGATGAAATCTCTTGGACCTGTATGAACTATTCTTTCAAATTTATCAAAATCGGAAGGATCTGGCATTAACTCGCGAAGACGGGCTTCAAAGGCAGGCTTCATTTCATACTTCCATTTCTTTCTTTCCATAATCAAAGAGATTTTTGATGGTTTTAAGACTTTTGGGTTTGATTGAATCCAAGAAAATAGCCACAATAGTTGTGAGGCGCGAAGCGCCGAACGCGCTCGGCATGATTTGCTTTTACGACGGAAAAGGGCGCTTAAGGGTTATTAAATGAACTTGTAATTTGCGCTACATTTTTATCCTCGGTAAATCCTTAAAACTAGCTTCTCGCTACGCTTAAACAGCCGAAAAACTCCCCACGTTTCCCTTGTCGCGGTTAATTAAGTTTAAACGTAATTGACGGCCATAGTAGAAGGGGCTCGGTCATCAAAGATGACAAATTATCTTGCTTACGCAAGAGATTGGTTAAGAATTAGGAAAGAGGATTTTGTTATTTTCTCCAGATATGATACACTTTTTTTGTTAAGTCTCCACGAATTACTCCACCGGCTCCTCTTTCTTCAGGAGGAAAAGTTGGGTCTCGTTCGGAGCATAAAGTAAATTCCTCAACTTTATTTGGAACAGAAGCATCGTCTTTTTTATAATAAAAATTAGCGCCTCCGAAAAATGGTTCTTTTCCACATGGAAGATTAAGATTAGCTTTTCTTAAAGGTCTATAGGTTACTCTAACATCAATTTCTAATTTGTCTTTCCCTGCCCTTATCCCACCAAGAGATTCACTACCAATCAACATAACACTATTGCCTTGTGCATTAATAAATAAAGGAGCGACTTTTGCGGCAACCCCTTTTAAACTCGCTTTAAGAGTTTGTTCACTAGCGCTCGAACTAAGGTACACTTCCATGGGTTCTCTTTGTCTTGTCATTTTATCCTATTAAGGCCTGTCTATAAGTCATATTTAAATCTTTTCATTAATCCGAACTTTAAATACGAGCCCCACGAAGACTATCATTAGCCCGTCAACCCCGCTCGAAGCTGTTTTTTCGGACAAATTCCAAGACTCGAGAGCCCTCTTGGCTAGCTCGAGCCTTTCAGGTCTCTTAATAACTATTGGGCGGTAAATGTCTCACTTTCTCCGAAAGTGTTTTTCTTCGTGAAAAACCGACATTTAACCTTACTTTCTCTTCGAGAAAGCACGCCCAACCTGTATAATTAACCGCAGTTTATCTGTGCCGGAGGTTGGAAGATTTTATTATTTAAGATAGTCCAATTTTCAAGCTCTTCCCTCGCTGCCGTTTAAACGGTTTGGATGTAACGAGAGAACAAGTTTAATTATGTTTGAACGAAATTTCTAAAGAAGTGAGATGTTGGAATTTGCATTCCTCCGACCACCCACCCCTAAGATGGAGTGGGCACTCAAAGATAAAAATATAAAGTCTTTATTGTTTTTAGTTTAATGAATGGGAAAAAGAGAAGAAGTCCAAAAGAAATTATAGAAAATTCAAAACCCTTTGGAGAGGAACATGCGTATGCTAAGACTTTCGGAAATGAGCTTATTGACGTATCAGATACTCCTAGATCTTTTTCAGTTGGTACAAATTATGAAAATGTAGAAGCGCACCTTAAGGAGTTGAGTGCTAAGAAATATACTCATGTTCACACGCACCCGATTAACGACAGGTGGAGGCTATTTGTATCTCCCGATGAGGAAGTTAAAGCGATGATATATCCTAGTGGTGCGGATTTACTATCATTTATGAGGGATAATAAGAGACAGGTAGAGGTTATTGCAGCAAGGGGGAGTAGTAGTGGGAAAGTATATGGCTATTTAATATTGCGTAAAACTAAGAGGACTCCTGCTTTTGATATACATGATCAGAATGTAATCAAACCTATTGATGAGTATGGTTATGAGTCCTATAGGCATAAATCTATTAACGATCGCCAAGCAAGTCTTGAAAAATTAGCGGATGCATACCATCTACAATTTAGATTTGCTGGCTTAAACAAAAAGAGAAAAAATATGAAAACTGTTGCTGCGGTAATTGGATTAATTGGAGGATTATTTTTCTTGTCTCCTAACATTACCGGTAATGCTATCGGAAATTTAAGTCAATCATCTGCAAATTTTTTCGGCTTAATATTATTTGTAGTTGGTTTAGTTGGCGCGTTTTTCTGGGTAAGAAGTAGAAATTAAGCAGGCTCTATTTTTATAGAAACAGGAAGCTTACTAAGCACGTCTTTTAAGTCGGATGCTCTTTCCTTGAAATTAAAAATACCTATCCCGTACAATTGGTCATTATCTTCATACTTAAAAATCACAATGTCTTTTGATATGTGCTCTCCATAATCCTCGCGAGACTTACCTACAAAAATTTCCAAATAGTCTGCTTCTTCGTCGTAGTGTATTTCCATATTCCCAGCCATATTATCACATATGCCTTACAAAGTAGGCGGTTAGTACAAAACCTTCTCCGTTTAAATATTTAACTACGACTTGGAGATATTTTGCTTTCTGCTTTTTATTTTTATAGTGATTGTAATAATCATATAACTCTCCTGCATTGTGAGAAATAATCTTTAATGGATTTTTCAAAGTATCTTTAATTTCTTCTGTATAATTTTCCATACCTTTGTGACAAATAACGTGCTTAAATTGATTTTTCGTCAGTCTGATTTTCCTTCCAGTTTTATCAATAATCTCAAAGATATTATCCATGTTATCTCTTTATAATAGTTGATTTGGTTATTAAGCTAATAAACTTATTGTGCTGGAAGTTTTTTAGCCTGAACGATTAAATATAATATTGTCTTGTGAGAATTTATTTTTTGGCTAATTTCCAGACACTTTCGAAGAAATTTTTGTAACTATCCGCATTACTCTTTGATGTAATAACAAATGCGGCAGGATTATAGCCCCAAGTAAGAGTCATAACATTATCTCTATAGATAAATATACCAGAAGGTAATTGTAAATTAGTATATCTAATTTTCATATCTTCATATTTATGATGTTTAATAAACATGTTTTTTATGGAGCGATTCGCTATTAATCTTACCTTTATGCCTTTTTCTATTCTTTTTTTATGATAATTATTAAAAAAAGTTATTAGTTCTTGTCTTTCTAATTCATTGCCTAATGTAAAAACTAGATATTCCCCCCCTTTATTTAAAGAATTAATAATATTGTTAAATGCGGCTTTTACTCCTTCAACAGACTCGTATACGTTAGCTTCTTGCTTATTTCTAGCATTCTTTCTTTTAGATTCTATTGAAGGTATGAGTTTTTCTATCTGCTTTTTTTGTTCAGCTAGTTGATTTTCTTTATCTTTAATAAATTCTATTAAATTTCTAGGATTTCTTATCTGAAAATATTTTACATTATTTCTTATTACAAATGAAACAAGGCCCTTAGAAATAAGCTTATCTAAAGTGGGGTAAGACTTTGAATATGGGATATTAGATTTTTTAACTATTGATGTAATTGAGGATTGGTCTAGGTCTAGCAGAGCAAAATAAACCTTTATCTCATTTTTACTTAATCCTATTTGTTCCAATATAGATTTATCCATGTTATCCATACACAAGTAGCCTTATAAAAGCTTTACTTTTTTATCACCACCATAGGGGATACATATCATTATAAAGTAATTATTTTGAGGACTTACATGACAAGAAAAAATAATGAATCTTCTGAGTCTGGATTTAATTATCTTAATCAGGTTGGTTGTGTAATTATTAATAGTGTGAGAAAACAATGTGCGATAACTCTGAGTGACATAGCAGAAGCACTTGGAGAACCTGAAGATATCGTTCAGAAGAAACTTTATGGTATAAAGCGGAATAGTTGGGAGCCTGAACAACTTCTTGAAATATATAAAGTTGTTGGAGAAGATGGCAGACTTGACTTTTTGAGAAGATCTGGAAGTTTAGAAGGCGAGATTGATGAGGGAGTCTATTTTGGTAAATTTAGGGGATTTTATCCTGATGCAGAATTTGAGGGAGTAATTGGGATTGTTGCAAAGAAGTATGGTCGATTACAAATAAGAGGAAAGGCATACGTTTTGGATGAATTAGCAAGCGTTTCTGTAGATTTTTCAAATCAATATGATGTATCTTATAGGAATGAATATTCTTATTTTGGACAGGCAATTCATGACTTTAGGAAACAGGCGAGTTTAAGCCAGAGGCAATTAGCTATTATAGCTGATATTTCTCAAAGAACAGTTAGTTATATAGAGGATGGTAAACGGGTAAGCTCTAAAAATGCCTCTAAAAATAAAACAGCTTTGTTGAATGCATTTAAGATATGCCCTTCTGAAAAATTAGAAGTAATAATGGGATTACCAGTGGAAAAAACTGCCTCTATAAAAATTCTAGCCAGCCCAAAATAAACATAAAGCCTGATAAAAAGAATTCTATTAAGAATATTTAGTTAGAACAAAGTAGCCTGTTTAGAATTAGCAATAACATCATCAAAGTCCCTGCTGAAGAGGGCGAGAACTTGGTTGGCGATGGGCTTTATTTGCTTGTCTATGTAGTGCTTGTAGTCAATTTTGTTTTGATGGTTTTGAATTGGCTCGGGGCCTTCGGTTGTTATATAATACTGAATTATGTTTGAATCTAGTTTTGCGAGCTTGCGGGCTGCCTTGACATGAGGAGGGGTTGTTTTTGTGTATTCATCTAGGTTTTTACGAATTGACTTTTTGTAAATTAGCTTTTTGTCTAAATTTCCTGCTTCTAGGTCTTTGATGTATGATTTAATGAACTTGGCAATTTCCTGTTTGTGGAAAACTTTGTCAAGAAGTTCTCTTTGGAAATCCTGCGCAGCTTCCGTCCAGTCTCCGCGGATTGCTTCTAATCCTATAATTTCTATTTTCTCAACCCCAGATTTTTCTATAAGTCCTGCGTAGCGCTTTTTTGCTCCGGCTTCTGAGCCGCGGACTTTTGGAATCATGAAGGCAAGGTATTGCTTTTCAAACTGCAGTTCAAGGAAAGATTCTCTATCGTAGTTTTTCTTTACATAGTTCTTGTAGAAATTGTTTATTTCAGATTCTATTTCTTTTCCGAGAGCGTTTGCTTTTTCCTTGCTTAATTCGGTGTCTACGAAAATACTATCAGTGTCGGAATAAATTACTTTTAATCCTTTGGATTCTACTTGTTTTGCTGTAAGCTTTATAATAAACTGTCCGAAGTTAGTTATCGCGTTTGCCATATCGAGGTTGAAGTAGCGGCAATTTGGAGAGGCGAGTACTCCCCAGAATGAATTCATAATTATTTTTATTGCGTAATTTGAGAGTTCTCTTTTTTCTTTCTTTGCTTTTTCCCTTGCTTTATGAAGTCTTTCTATTATTATTGGAAGGATTCCCTGCTGGTTTTTGAAATAAGCCTTGTTTGGGGATTCTATTGCTCCTTTTTCTTTTTTCTCTAACTGTGAGGATGGATCTATGTTAAATGTTCTTAGGATTGAGGGGTATAGGGATTTGAAGTCCAATACCAAGACGTTATGATATATTCCCGGCTTGGATTCCCGAAC
>CAYNKB010000009.1:0-16851 GCA_964397725.1 Candidatus Woesearchaeota archaeon
TTTTCCAATTGCTCGCGATTTAATTCGTTTGTTGGAGTTGGAATAGTCTTTGAGGAGAAAATTATATGGTCTCCGTTAGAGATTTGCAGAGGCAGTTGATTTCTAGAAATGCGGTCTAAAATTGATCCCGGCTCTCCCTGATGCCCGGTGCAGACAACAAGATAATCTTTTTTGTTTTTATTTATTCTGTTGAGAGCTTTTTCCAGCTGTCTTCTGTATGTGAATATTTTTACATCATTAATGAACGGGGCTTTTCCTACATTTCTTGCAGCAGTCACATATTTGCTTAAACTGCGCCCGAGAAATACCACTTCTCTATTAAGTCTTCTTCCAAATTCAGTAATCGTCTTTAATCTTGCTATATGTGAGGAAAATGTAGTTACAATCATACCTGAATTTCTGTTTTCTGTTGTGAAAAAAACATCCTCCAGCAATCCACGGGCTATTTTTTCAGACGGAGTCTTTCTGTCGTCGGGAGCATAAAGGCAGTCTACAATAAGAGCCTTGACTCCTATTTTTGATAACTCTTTAAGTCTTTTGTAATTCGGCTTGTCTCCAAATGTCGGAGTGTTATCCAACTTGTAGTCGTTTGCGTAAAGAACGATTCCTTGTGAGGTATGAACGGATATTATGGCGCTTTGAATTGTTGAATGTGTTATGTTGATAAATTCAACCTTGTAGGAGCTTCTTCCTTTTACTGTAAACGAGCCGTTGGACTTTATTGGGATTATCCTGTTGCTTATTCTCTGATTATTATCCTGCATCAACACTTTGAGAACTTCAGTTGTGAAAGGAGTTCCTAGGACTGGAGCGTTATATCTTGAAGCGTTATAAGGAAGGGCTCCGACATGGTCAAGATGCGCATGGGAAATCAGCAGAGCGCGAACTTTGCTTTGAAGGCCATTGCGCTCTAAGTAAAGGTCATCAGGCAGGGCGCCGAGAGAGCGCATGCCTTTTTCTGTCGGTATCTTTTCCCTTTCAGCAACATCAACTATTGCAGGCAGGAACAATCCAGAATCAAAAACCAAAACATCCTCTCCAAGCTCCAATGCAGTCATATTCTTACCGACTTCGTTGTAGCCACCTATGGTGTGTATCTTCATTTAGCTTTTAGGATTATAGAGTTTAAATAGGTTTTCAGAAAATTTATCATTCATAACATATAAAAATAAAGGTTTCTCTTTTATTTTATGATTGACATAAAAGAGCACAGAAAGCACAGGAATATACTTTATTCGCTGGTTTTTATATTGGTAATTATGCAGGTTGTAACGTTCATAGTTATAAGCCTGCAGGTTTCAAGAATCCAGAGTCAGACGCAGACAGACATAGAGCAGGCAAAAAAAGAGTTGAAGGAAAATTTAGAAGGAAGATTAAATGACTACAACGCAATTTACCAAGCCGAGTTTAAGGATATTTCTACTGATATTTCAAGCCAAAAGGAAAGCTTCAATCAGGAAATAAAGCTTCTGAAGTCAACGCAGAATGACTTTTCTGGAATTATAGATGAGGCTGTTCAGGGAACTGTTGGGGTGGCAACAGACAAGTCCATAGGAACCGGATTTATAATTGATAAAAACGGGCTTGTGGTAACTAATTATCATGTAATAAGCGAAGCTACGAGAGTGAGTGTCTTTACGAGCGATAAGAAGAGTCTTCCTGCAACAGTTCTTGGCTTCAGTGCTGAGAAAGATGTGGCTTTGCTAAAAATAGATGGAGAGTATAAGGCTCTTAGCTTGGCGGACTCGGACGAATTGCAGGTTGGAAAGAAAGTTATAGCAATAGGCAATCCTCTTGGATTAAGTTTTAGTGTTACAGAAGGAATAATCTCAGGCTTGAATAGAGAAGGTCCTAACGGGCTAAAAGAATATATACAGACTGACGTTTCTCTGAATCCTGGAAATTCAGGAGGGCCTCTGCTGGACACGACTGGAAAAGTAGTGGGAATAAATAATTTTAAAATAGGAAATTCTGAGGGGCTTGGATTCGCTTTGGAAAGCAATTCTATAAAAGAGGTTGTAGACTCTATTACTAATAAGATTACAGCATGAAATTAAAACCAAGCGCAAGACCTGATAGAAGATATCTTCTTATTGAGGCTAGAAGCAAAGAAGAAATTGAGAAGGCTATATTGGATTATATTGGTGTTTTAGGATGGGCAAAGGCAGCGCCTGTTTTCGTAGATTCCAAAGAGATAGTGTTGTGCGTAAATAGAAAAGAAGTTGATAATGTAAGGGCTGCTTTGGAGCTTTCTGAGAGAGATATTAAAGTTAGAAAAGTGAGCGGGACTTTGAAGGGGCTAGGGAAGTAAACGACACCTATTTAAGCGATTATTTTCTCTAAAATGCATGGATTTTGTGAGCTTAGAGGAATTGAAGAAAAAACTTAAAGAAATATCAGAAAGAGGGTTTATTAAAAGCCACAGGTCAAATAATACTGGAATAGGCAAAACCCTGGAAGATGAGATGGGTATAAGCGAAAACAATCTCCCAGAACATGACTTTACCATTGGAAAAACGCTGATTGAATTAAAAGCTCAGAGAATTGAAGCAGGAACTCCTGTAACTCTTTCTACAAAAGAGCCTACCTGGAAAATGAATAAATTTGAAATAATAAGAAAGACAGGATATTTGGATAAACAAGGCAGACAAGCATTAAAGATAATTTTATCTACAAGAGGATATAATCCGAAAGGTTACAAGATAGAGATAAGAGGTTTATTCAAAAAAAGGATAGCAATAGTCCATCAAAAATTAGGAGAGGTTTGTTTTTTTGATTTTGGAAAGCTGATGAATATTATAAGGGCAAAACTAGGAGAACATATATTATTGGTTTTGGCAAATGTCAAGAAAAAAGGAGATAATGAATATTTTAATTATACAGAAGCCACTTATTTTTCAGGATTTAAAGAAAGAGCTTTTAAAAAGATGATAAAAGATGGCAGAATAATTTGGGAATTTAGACTTCATCTAAAATCTGATACTGCTATTAGAGACCACGGCTCTGGTTTTCGTACTGCCAGAAGAAACTTATCAGCCATGTATGATAAAGAGATAAAGTTAATTTAATTCTTTTGAAGAACAAAAATAAACTCGTTGCACATTGTAGTTACTTTCTGCCCTACTTTATTGGAAGGTGAGTTTAGTTTAGGCATTCTTTTATTAGGTATTGCCCTTTCGTGAGTTGTGATATATTTGTAATTTCCCCTCGCTTTAAACATCTCCGACATTATCTTATCTGTTAGAATGTTAATACCCTTTACTGTTCTATTTCCAACAACAAAGCAAATATATCCGTTCTTGGCTATAACTCTGTCTAACTGAATAACGCATTTGTCAAAATCCTCATAGAAGCTTAAAACTTCTTTTGCTCTCTTGCTGTCTATATCAGCAATTCTTTTAATAATCTCTTTTAGTGTTTGGGAGTTAATTTTAACGTCTAATTCCTTACTAGCCTTGCCGCCCATGAGCCGATTATCTAAACTTGCCACATCTTCATAATCTAGCCATTGTAAAGCTAACCTTGAGAATTGCCCATAAGCCACAGTTGTCTTGCTATCTCCATAAGGCGGAGAGGTTACTATCAAATCTATGCTCCCTTTGTTAAGGGGCAAATAGTTCATGGAACTAAGATTATGTATTTTTATGTCGGTTTCTGTTCTAGCTTTAAGATATTCTTTCATACCTTTTATACTTTTTAAAGCAATCTTTTCAAATTCTGATACAACATAAGGATTATGCTTCTTTAGTGTTTCTTCCGGCATTCTATAAAGTTTAAACTCGCCATTTCTAGTATTAGACACATTTCTGATAGTTTCAGAAAAAGCAACTAAAAAGAAATCTTTTATATCCCTATCTTTAATTTTATTAATTGCAGTTTTTATTGCAGCCAATTGTTCTATAACCTTTGGCTTAAACCAGAATTCTATGTTCTTGAATTTTGGAAGTTCATTATACTCTTTAGAATTGATTATTTTAGATAGCTCCTTGCCTACTATGCCTATATTTATCGGCGTTGTTTTAACTTTAGATATTAAAAAAGCAAGAGGGTTTAAATCAAAACCATAAGCTTCTTTTATTGCTGGAATTAAAGACGCTTCTACTATAGATGTGCCAGAGCCGCAAAAGGGGTCTAGTAATGTTTTAGCTTCTTTGCCATAAAGATAAATTAACCTTCTAGCTATTTGTGGTATCATCATAGCCGGGTAAGTGTGCAAACCATGAGTAAACTCTTTAGTATCTGCTTCCTTAAAATCCCAATTGATAAACGCCTCTTGCTCTTTTTGCATCATAGTTATATAGTGAAGTTCCATCTTTTAATTGTTTTGTGCTGATAGTTTAATTGAGTCCAGCCATCTATTTTCTGCTTTCCTAAATACTTTCTTGCAGGTGTTGGTTCCCTTATAATGTTTGCACATTATTCCTTTCATGGAACTCTTAGGTGCCCGAACTATATAAACCTTTCGGTGCCCTAAGAGTATCAATAATATACAATGTATACAAATATTTAAATACTTCGTATAAATGGGATACACATGAGAGTTAACCCTTTTAACCCACAACAACCGGCAAAACCTAATTTTTTTGTAGGCAGAGAACTAGAAATTAAGACATTTGGTAATTTTTTGTTTCAAACAATCAATTCTTCTCCTATGAATATGTCTGTAATGGGCGATAGAGGGATGGGTAAAACTTCTTTGTTAATCAAATTTGAACAAATAGCAAGAGAACAAAATTGTCTGACAATTAGACTATCCAATTATGAAGGAAACATAAATAATGTTCTTGAGTTAGGAGATTTCTTGATAGATAATATTGAAGCAGAGATAATGAGCAGAAGCACAATTCAAAAGACCCTGGAGGAAGTCAAGAAATTTTTTAGTGAATTAAGCCCAGAAGTTTCTTATGGCGATTTGTCTCTTTCTTTGAAAAGACAGAAAGCAGTTGTCCAAGACGTTTTTTCAAAAAAGCTTATAGCAATTTGGGAAAAGATTAAATCAAATTATAAAGCGGTTGTTATTTTAATTGATGAAGCCGAAACCCTTGAAAAGATTCAGGCACTTACATTCCTTAGAGAGATATTTCAGAAAATTCAAGCAACATCAAACTATATGGTGGTCTTGGCAGGTAAACTCAATTTTCCAGAAAAAATGTCTGAAACATTCTCTCCTCTTAATAGATTCTTCCCAGCTCAAAGATTAAAACCACTAAGCAACAATTATATAGACAAATATGTCAAAGAAAGATTAACCTCTACCGATATAATTGTTGAATATAGTGCATTAGCTAGAATTGAACATATGAGCGAGGGACACCCATATGTTTTAGTTTCTGTATGCTATTGGGTTTTTGATTCATTAGCAGATAACGAGACTAAAATAGATAATGCTGTTGTTGGTAGATGTATGGCAAAAATTAGAGGAAGGTTAAGCGAGGATTACTTTGCCCCTATGTTACAACCACTTCGCCCTAAAACCAAGAAGATTTTATGTAAAATTATTGTTCCCATAAATAAATTAGTTTTCACAACAGGCGAAGCGTGCAAATTAACCAGTCTACAACCCTACCAATTATCTCCTTATTTGGGAGAACTTACTGGCAAAGGAGTAATAACTCGTGTTTATCGTGGACAATATAAGTTATTCCATACATTGTTTAAAGAATATTTAACAAATGCTTGTAAATTAATATAATATCAATCTTTGCTATTGCTATCTTCTTCTATCAGGATTTTATTATTCTTAGTAATTATTTTTAACTCTTTGCCTATTAGTCCAGATTCTTCGGCTACTTTTTTCGGCAAGGGTGCCCGATACTTGTAATATTCTGTTTTTCCTACTGTCTTGTCATAAGTCTTAATTATCTTCATGAAACCTTTAGGTGCCCTAACTATTTAAGTTTGTTTGTGCCTAAGAATTTTTTTTTTAGAGAAGAATATGCAGCATTTACTTTACAGCTTACAGGTTAGAAAGATTTAACTATATTCTTTAATTAAATTTAAAATGGACAAAAGAGGAAAGAAGGGGCAGATTGAAATGTCTTTTGGAATGATATTTTCTATAATATTGATAATTGCAATAATTGCTGTTGCATTTTATGTTATAAATTTCTTTTTGGGGATAAGCAACTGCGGAGAGGCAGGAAATTTTTACAGCAATTTGCAGGAAAAGGTTGACAAAGCTTATTCTGGAGGGATAACACAGGATACTTTTGAAAGCGGGGTTCCAAACGGAATAGAATATGTATGCTTTGGAGGGCTTGATCAGGCAAGCAATGCGCAGGACAGAGAAATATTTCAAAGCCTTAAGGAAGATTTGATGATTGAAAATCAAAATGTATTTCTTTACCCCACAAATAAGGCGTGCGACGGAGATCTTGCGTATAATAAAATAGATTATATAAAAACAAGCGAGTTCTTTTGCAAGAAGGTTGAAAGCGGAAAAGTAGAGGTTAGAGTAACTAAGGCGAGTACGGACGCTTTGGTTACTTTAAGCAAATGAGGGGCAAAAAAGGAATGGAATTTGGTTTTGCGTGGATATTTGCGATTGTTGTTGGGGCGATTATAATTTTTCTTGCTATTTATTCTTCCTCTAGAATTATAAATGTGGACAGGAACGTTCAGGATACAGAGATAGGAAGGGAGATAGGAATATTGCTAAGTCCGGTAGAGACAAATTTAGAGGATGCGGAAAAGACTGCTATTATTCTTCCTGGGGGGATGAGGATATTCAACGAATGCGACAGCTTGGGAAGTTTTGGAAGCCAGGATATAAGTGTTTCAGTAAAGTCTGGAATTGGAAGCAAATGGCAGGAGCCGGGAATTCCGAGCACTTTTCATAATAAATATATATTTTCGGAAAGCACGATAGAGGGGAAAAGATTGGAAGTAATTGCAAAACCATTTGAGATGCCTTTTAAGGTTGCGGACGTAATTATTGTGATTGGAGAGAAAGATTATTGCTTTGTAAATCCTCCAAGGTATGTTGAGGAAGAGATTATGAGCTTGAGTATTGACAAGATAAATATGACCTCCGGCAAAGGCGAATGCAAAAGCGGGAGCGTGAAGGTCTGTTTTTCGGGGAGTGATTGTGATATAGATGTTGCTTTGAATCCAGTAAATGACAAAAGCGGGAGCGTGAAAAGAAAGTTTGTAGATGGAGTTCATTTTGAAGGTGAGGCTCTTTTATATGGGGCAATATTTGCAGATCCTGGGATTTATGAATGTCAAGTAAAGAGGCTTATGCAGAGGACTTCTGAGCTGGCTGGATTGTATCTTGAGAAAAGCGAGTATCTAACTCAAAAGAACTGCGGATCATCTTTGTTACAGCCGGACTTAATACAATACAGCAAACAAACACTTTCTGTAGAGAATTCTTTTGAGTTGGCGCAGGTGGAAAGCAGTGCGCAGGAAATAAGGAGGAAGAATGAAAACCTTGATTGCGAGCTATTCTAAAGGGCAGATAAAAATACAGCAGATGGCTTTTGTTTTAGTGGCGCTGATGATATTTCTTGCTCTTGTGGCTTTGATATACATTTCTTTTAGGGTGGAGAATATAAAAGGAGATGTTGAAGATTTGGGGGATCAGGAAGCGAGGGAACTTGCAAGGAAACTATCTGGAACTCCGGAGTTTGCGTTTACTGCTGAAGATTGCTCAGATTGCATAGACTTGGATAAGGTTCTTGTCCTTAAAGAGAGAAAGACATACAAAGACTTTTGGAATTTAGATTACTTGCAAGTAGAAAGGGTTTATCCCAAAGGGGATGGAGAGTGCACAAAGGCAAATTATCCAAATTGCGGAACAATAACTATCATTGATGATGAAGTCTGGACTCCGGCGCAGGCTTTCGTTTCATTGTGCAGATGGGAAGACTCTAAAGGAGGATATTTCAGATGCGAGCTTGGAAGAATATATGCATCTGGAGATTTGGGAAATGGATAAAAACAGAAAGGGGCAGGAGGAGATAGTGGGTTTTGTTCTTATAGTTGTAATTGTTGCAGTTGTATTCCTTGTTCTATTAGGTATTTTCATAAGGCAGGATGGGGGCTTGGAAACAGAAAATAAGGAGATTTCCCAGTTTTTAGGAAGCATAGGGCAGAGCACGAGCGAGTGTGCTGTTGGATATGAACCTAACTATTTAAAATTGGGAGATTTGATAGAATCCTGTTATTCAGGAGATTTATGTCTGTCAGGCAAGAAAGCTTGCGACGTTCTTGAAACGGAGCTGAGAAATGTGCTGGATGCAAGCTGGCAGGTTGGAGAGGGGCCTATAAAGGGATATGAATTCAATTCTACCTTCCTGTCAGATACAAAGGAAGAGGAGATTAAGTCTATCAAAAAAGGAGAATGCATTGGGAGCGTAAGGGGAAATGAAGAGTCTATCAATGCAGAGGGAGGAGTCATAGTTTACTCTTTGAAGGTTTGCTACTAAATTAAATATAGATTAAATCCAAAAGTTTCAAAATACCATATATATGGGATAAATATTCCATACTTAATTATCATAATAACATATAACAACTTAGCTATTTTTAGCTGTAAATTATTCAGCTACCTAAATCTTTACGGTTATGTAAAGAGAGTCGATTACAACTGCGGGGCGGAGCCTCTGGCGATTTCCAGTCTTTTCAGAAATCATTTCAATAAAGCCAAATCTTTGCAAAAGCTTGATATCTTCAGATACTGCCTTGAAATCACGCCCAAGAATTTTAGACAAGGAGTATATAGAATTAGGTTTCTTTGCCTTAATTATATGAAGGAGTCTGGCTTTTTCGTTGCTTAAGAGCTTTCTCAATGCGGAAAGGGAGTCAAAATCGTAGCTTTCCTTTTCCCCTGTAAATCTTTTTAGCAAAGTATCAAAAGTTCCTCCTTTATCGACGATAGTTATTTCCCTTGTTTTTGTTTTTTGAGCCATGCTTAGATAATTAGAAGGATATTATGTATATATATGTTATTATCAACCATATATAGTCATATGTATGTTAGAAAAAAACATATATACTATAAAATTTGTTTGAAAAGGCTCTAAATAATGTGTTATACTTTATAGTTACAGCACAAGGTTTATATATAAAATAAAATCCTCCTTCGATGCCGCTTGTGTTAAACGAAAGAAAAGGGCAAAGCTTTTTAAAGCACCTAAGATTCAAGTATAAGTTATGACTTATTGTATCGGCGAAGGCTGATACAAACGGCGGGTTGTTTAACAACTCCCTCAAAGAGGGGCTCTGCGGAGCTGCCAAAAAGAGATAGCTAAAAGGAGGTTAAAAAAAATGTTTAACTTTAAAAAAATTGCATCTGTGTTATCTAGTGCTGTTATGATTAGTTCTACAGTAGCTTTGGCTGCTGCTGCAAACTACCCAGCTCCCTTCGTTTCTGGAGGCGCTGCTAATGTTGCCGTAGTATATGGCTCGACTGCTGCTGCTACAGACCTTGTAGCTGTAACTGACATAACCTCTAAATTGCAAGCTTCGCTTGCATCACAGACTGCAACAGGTAGTACAACGACAGGAGGAACGGTTACTGGTGGAAATGCTTATGCATTGTTTACAAGCGGAACTCCGATTCAGTTGAATACAAGCATCAATTCTGTAAGAAGCTCTGTTACGGATGCTAACTTACCAACAATTTTGGCAGATACAGAATTTACAGCTACATCTGATACAACAGATGATAGCAGTATAACTGCAACGCATAAAATTGAGATTGGTAGCAATCCGAGAGCTGTTTTTGCAAAGCAGCCAACAAGCAGTGATGATCCTTCTCTAGGAATTTTGCTTGGAACAACAGCTGCAAATCACTTGTACAATGAGACTGTAACTTTCAGCAAGGATGTAAACTTTACAGATTCCGATACTGATGGTGAAGTACTAACATTGTTTGGAAAGAGATTTACGGTTGCTGCTGCTACTGATGCAACGGACCTTATCTTATTTGAGAGTGCAGAAAAAGTATTTTTAGACTCTAACAATCCTTCACAGGAAGTTACTGTGAATGGCGCTACTTATACTGTTGAATTGGTTTCTGCATCTGACACTGCTGCAAACATAAGAGTAACAGATAGTGCTGGAGCGAGTGATTCTAAGGAAATCAACGAAGCTTCATCAAGCAAAATAAAAGGGCTTGAGATTGCTGTTGATACAGCAGATGAAACAAACTTCAAGCTTTCAGCTACAATAATTGCAGGTGCTTCAAGAGTTCAGTTAACAGATGGTTCAGAAGTTTTAATTGGAACTGAAGAAGATCCAATTGAAGGAACGCAAGTTAATTTCAGAGGTACAGTCCCTGACTTGAAGGCAGTTTCTGTTGCTGTATATGCACCTTCGGGAAGCGAGGACTTTTTCAAGGCAGGAGACTCATTTATAGATCCTGTATTTGGAAAGTCTTTCAAGGTTAATTTTGCAGGCTTGACAAATGATGGAGACAGAGAAGATATCAAAGTATCGAATTCTGGAAATGACAAAATGGTGCTTAGCTTTACAAACTGGCAAGGCAAGGAATTAACAAGCTGGGAGTGGGTTAACAACGAGTCATCTGCAGGAGGTACAGCATTCTTAGGCGGTTCTGATAACTATCAGTTATTTGTCAGAGAATTTGCTAAGATAAATGAATCTGCTTTCACAGTTGTTGGAAATGAAGACGAAGCCTACTTGGTAGAGCTATCGGACCTTCATAACGGTACTGGAACTGTCGGACAGTCAAACGAGTATAATAATGACCGAGTTATATTTAGAAATGTGTTTGATATTACTCAAACATATACTTCAGATATAACTGCTGAAGGAACTGGAACAGTAGACATTGGAGGCAAGACATTTACTGTTACTTATACAGATGATAAAGCTGGAAACAACGATGCCTGGGCTAAATTGAATCACCCTGATTCATCAGGAAATGCAATAGTAGCATATCCGTCAATCCAGACAGGAAAGGGCGCAAAGCTTATGTTTTATGAGCCATTGACAATTAACTTGTCTGATGCTGATTTTACAGACACAAGCAAGAACATCACGGGCATAAGTATACCTGACGGAGATGGATATACTTCTATAACTGTCACGCCTGATAGTATAGGTAGTGCTGCAGGACCGCTTAACTACACAATAACTGTAGGGGGCGGAACAGCAACACACATAAACACTACAGGAGCAATAAGTTCTGCTGATGGAGCTATCGGCCCATTCACATGGAACATATCTTCTGGTTTCACAACTGCTATTAGCAACAACACAGTACAGCTTAGGCTTGAAGATGTTGATGGAACTGTTATCAATAATCCGGCAATCCTGATTATTGAAGAACAGGATGAAGACAACAACTACAACGGAATAATCATAAAGACTGGAGGAGCTGGAGATACGTCCAGCACAGGAACTGAGGTTACTGATGTAGATTTTACATGGAACAAAGATACTGATATGGCCGGAACTGCTTATGGAGCGTACGGCTTGGACATGGAGAGTGATGATGACTTAGATGCCATGATGGATAGATGGGGAACAATGGTCACAACAGACAACCCATCCAGTGGTCAGGCTACGTCAACAATCAGCTACCCTACTGGGCAAGTAACTGCTGAAGTGTATATTGCGCAAGCAGATGCAACTATCACAGGATCAACTAGCACAGGAGGAACAGTGAAGGAACTCGGAAGCGTTACAGTTTCTGACTCTGAAGTATCGTCTGTATCTACAAAGAACTTAGTTGTTGTTGGCGGAAGCTGTGTAAACAGCGTGGCAGCTAGCTTGTTAGGAGGAGCACTTTGCGGTGCTGACTTCGAATCTAAGACAGGAGTTGGAGCAGGTTCATTCTTGATTGAGACATTCTCTCGATCTGGAGGAACAGTTGCAACACTTGTTGCAGGATACAATGCTATTGACACTACTAATGCAGCAAAGGCTTTGAATACACAGACAATTGATACTACAGCAGGCAAGAAGTATACTGGAACAAGCTCAACGAGCGTGACTCTTCAGACTACTGCAGCTTAAGTAAAAAAGGAAAATTTTATTTTTTATTTTTTTCCTTTAATTTTTTTCTATAGATTCTTTTTGATATCATAGAGGATTAAATGATGTAATTCAGCTTTTGATGATTAGATTCTTTTACAAAGGACTGTATGATAGATAATTATCTTGATAATATACGAGGCTTTTTTGTTCCTGTAATAATGTGTGTGCCCTTTTTGAGTGTTATCTTTTGTAAAATAGATTATTATAATATAATTCATCCTTTTAGTGATTAAATTATTTTGTAAATACCTATAAAAACAAGTTTCATAAGTTTTTTAAACTCGCATTTCCCAGAATTAGGATGAGAAAAATACTCTCCCAAGAGGAGATGGAAAGAAAGAAGAAAAGAAGAAATTCTATATTAAGCGTGGTTATGCTTCTTGTCCTTGTTGGGGGAACAGCAGGATACGCCTTTTCTTTCAGCGACAATTCAAACCAAGACAGCGGGACAAATAACGGGAATTCAAATGCTGGAGATTATAATTATGCCTCTTACAACACTTTAACCATTGAGGGGCAGGACTTGAATTTTGTAAACAAGCCTGAAGAAGTTAAAAACATAGGAGTTGAAATAAGCAGGAAAATTGGGGAATATTCCGGGAAACCGCTTTATATATCTTCTAATAATGAAGAAGTTACAAGAGAGGTGGCAACGACACTTGGAAAGTTTGCAAGCAGAGTGCAGAGAGCATGTTACGGAGAGTGTGCAGAAGACCTTCCTGTAAAGACTTGTGAAGACAACTTAATAGTAATTGACATAGGCAAAGAAGCCGGCGTTTCAGAGGAAAAGAACTGCGTCTTTGTCAATGGAGGGATAAGCTCCGCGGATGCTTTCTTATACAAGGTTTTTGGAATAAACTAGAGAAAGATTTAAATTGAGGAAAGATAAAAAAGAGTATGGCGAAGAAAAATATAACTAAGAAAAAGACTGAAGAGAAGGTTGAAGAAGCTAAAGAAGAAAGCAAGAATAATAAAAATAGGGAGTTGTATTGGGTTTTGGGAACTATGGCTGCCTTGGTTCTGATATTTCTTATATTTTATAATTTGTTCAGCGGGATAAGCAAATTTGACTATCAGGGGCTAGCTTTCGCCAAGGAAAAATACGGAGAGCTTGATGTTTACAGGCATTCTTACACTTTTACCGATGATTCCGGACAGCTTATTAAATACAACTTCTTTTTAAGGAATGATCCGAGGAAGAACAAAATTCCTATTGAGGGAAAGATAGAATTTAATAAAGGAGAATATACTTACATAAGCGTTGATTCTTTCGGGCTGGAAGAATGTTCGCAGAGCACCATAGCTGTTGCAAGCCTTTCTGCATTTCTTACAAACAATCAAGTAATGGTTAAGGGAGCAACGCCTTATTTCTTGCAGAGCGAAGACGCAAATGTGGACTATGCAAAATGCGGATATCCTGAAGATAGGTTTGTTATTATGATAGAGAAAGGAAATGAAACTAAGATACAAAGAGAGGGAATGTGCTATAGAATATCTACATCCAACTGCGAAGTGCTTGAGGCTGTTGAAAAGTTTGAAGTGCAGACATTGCTGGATGCAAGAGAAAGAGCGAGAAAGCGGATTTAAGATTTATGTTTTTTTGCCTTTAACAATACCCTTTAACAAGATATATAATAAAATTATGATAAGAGAAATTAAGATTAACAAAGAAGTTATTAATCCAAGGTTTTTGTTTATTATTTCCATGTTATCTCCGAATAGGTAGCCTAAGTAAATAAGAATTACGCTCCAGATTCCTGCTCCGAGGGCTGTATAAACTGAAAATCTTGCAAGATTCATTTTTGAAAATCCTGCTGGGAGGGAAATTAACTGCCTGATAACAGGGATTAAACGCCCTACAAATGTCGTTACCTCGCCATGCTTAGCAAAATACTCTTCTGACTTTAGTATAGATTTTTCATTTATTAAAAATAGTTTTCCGTATCTATATATCAGCTTGTTCACAAGCCCCCTGCCTAAATAGAGAGCTAAGAAATAATTAAACAAAGCACCCAGAAGACTTCCTAAAATTGCAGAGATAAATATAAGAGAGAAGACAGCTTCTCCGCGGGCGAGCTTTATCCCCCAAGGTATAAGAACGACTTCGCTTGGAAAGGGGATAAATGAGGATTCTATAGCCATTAAAATAAAGATTCCTACATATCCCAAAGAGCCCACGGAAGAAACTATGGTTTCAACAAAATTTGAGAATATCTGCGACAACATTTAAATTTTAAAGTCAGAGGGTTTATAGTCTTTTCTTTCTTTTATTTTTCTTACGCTTGGTTTCCCTGAATAGTGCCAAGAAGTCTGAATAAACTGGAATTTCTTTTATTTTGAACAAATAGATATTGGCAAACCATATAATTATAAGTAATAGAGTTGAGCCGAAATACCAAACGGCTTTATGCGCCAAGTTGAAATACTGAAAGCCTGAAAGCAAAAGCCAAGTGAACAAGAGGATTCTTATTACATTTAGAACTAAAAAGGATGCGAAAAGGAAAATAATGCTCTTTGCTCTCTTCTTTGGAGTCATAGGAGTTGTTAAATTTAGAACCAGGAGAAAGTAATATGCTGCTCCGGCTATGCAAGCTGGAATCAACTCTATAAGAATTCCGTTTAAATTGAGCAAGCTTTGGCTTATCATGACTGCTCCAAAGGGCTTTAACGCAAAAAATACAGAATAAACTGTCAAGGGAGTAAAAATAAAGTAAAACAGGAATAGGTTTGGAATAGCTAGAAGGGCTAAAATTACATATCTTAATAGCACATCGAGCCCCTCTTTTGTATTCATAAATTATATAATAAATGGGTTTTAATAAATGTAACTGAAGTGCAGAAAAAACCTTCCAGTTTAACAGGAATTAAATAAGGTATAAGCCAAGAAAATAAGGAGAATAAAGAATATATCCCTATTTCTTTCTAACGAGCAAAACTATTCCTTAGGTTTAGCAGGTTCCTCGCCAATCAACACATCAACTGCGGGAGCAGAGTTATACTGAACAAACATGGAAAGTTCTAATACATAGGGAACAGACGCTATTTCTCTTAATTCAACAATGGTGGGTGTTCTTCTCAACCAAAATTTATTATCTTCCTGTCCTCTTTGATGCTTTAAGTCTCTTTGTGTTAAAAACCTCGAAAATTCATCAGACATTTCAGCAAGTACGTTAACATCTAAACCATTATTAAAATACTGAACAAAAGCTCCACCCCTATACTCTCTTACTTGATAACCTTTACATTGGGCAAAATTTCTTTCTCCTAAATTAATAGACACTGCCTTTGTTTTTCTTAATAATGAGTCTGAAAATTCTTTTTCTAAAATATCTGCTGATTCTATTTGTGGAATTGTAGGTCTATTGAGAAAGACAGGTCTACTTAAATCTAATACAAAAAGCTTATTTAACCAATCTAATGAATTATTTGGTTCATTCATAAAAATTCAATTAATAGGCTCTTCTTAAACATTTCTATTGATGATTCCTCCGAGTATCAAATTTACAAACTTTATTTAAAATAAGCACTAAAACTAAGATTAAAATTAAAAATTATCTTCTTGACAATCTTACCGCTACAACAATTATCAAAATTATAAGGATTACATTTACTATTCCTATTACCCAAATTAATGTGTTATCTCCACCAAGCGAGAATCCTGAAAATCCGCCGGCAGAGCCAGAGGCAACATTTACTGATACTGTTCTACTCTCTACTTGCGAGCCAGATTGGGCTTTTATTACAAAGCTATTCTGCCCTGAAACATCATCATTAACCTTAAGTGTTATTGTAACATCTTTTGACTCGCCTGCATCCAATGAAACTATTCTGCTTGAAATTGAGCTTAAAGATGCCCAAGACTCAAAGCCAGAAGCGTCAACTATAAAGTCAGCAGTTGTGCTTTGAAGATTTGTTATTGTTGATTTGACAACCAATTCAGAGCCTTCTTTCGCGTCTGATTCTAATGTTGCGGATATTGCTGCAATCTTAGTTCCTGTTCCAGGAGATAATGAACAGCCAGCTACATTAAGCATAATTGTCTCTGATTCATCTGAAGATTCTCCATACTCTCCTCTCCTGTAATCATAATCTGATGTAATGGCTAATGAATATGACTTGTCTTCTGTTTGAGGAACTGTAAATACGAATTCTACTGCTTCTTTGTCTCCCTGATCAAGGTTATTTCTTATCTCTCTTGCCAAGTGCAATCCAAGTTCAGTGTTATCAAGATTAACTCTTACCTGATCCTGATCTTCGTCTCCGATGTTTACTGCATCCATCTTTATGCTTACTGTATCTCCGCAAGTAACATCAGCGGGGCTTATCTGAATATCGTCAAATGCGATGAACTTTCCACTATCATCTTCCCTGATTATTGATATCTTTTCAAATGTCTTATCGCTTAAGTCTGATGCAGTATCTGTGCATTCAAATTCTTCTCCAAGGTCATCGCTATAAGCCTTTACAGCAAGCTTGTAATTTCCTTCGTCAAAATCTGCAGGCACTTTGAATGTAAATGTAACTGTGTCCTGATCGTCGTCTCTTAAATCGCCAAGGTCTATGCTTTCCTCATCTGTGTTTGAAAAGTCAAGGTCATCAACCATATCGTTTCCTGAAGAATCGAACAAGCCTAATTCGATAAAGACGTCGTTTACGTCATCATTTTTATTTGTGTTTTCAACTTCAACTTCAACTGTTATTTCGTCAAGAAGGTCCCACTCATCATCTGTTCCTTTTCCAGTATTATCTATATTTATATTTGATAATTTCAAGTCTCCTCCGACAGGGCCATTGCTACAGAATGTTTCTTTTATTACAACTGACGCTGTTGCCTGAACTGAA
>CAYNKB010000010.1:0-16840 GCA_964397725.1 Candidatus Woesearchaeota archaeon
GCTCACTGCTATGAGCCGATTAATAAACCAACGGAGAGTTGTGCCGTTACAAACTATGTTAAAACATATAAGAAATGCCAGCAGCGAAAAGACCAAGACATGGAAGCCTGCAGTTTTATCCTCGTAAAAGGATAAACAAATTTCTCCCTAGTGTAAACTGGACGCCGATTTCCGGCACTGGAATTTTAGGATTCATTACATACAAAGTCGGCATGGGAACTGCCATAATTAAAGACTCCACAGATAAGTCTATGACTGCAGGAAAGAAAATTGCCATCCCTGTTACAATTCTTGAAGTTCCAAATATGAAGATTTTCTCAATAAGATTCTACAAGCATAAAATACCTATGGGTGAAATCATTGTTTCCAATGATAAAGAGCTAAAAAGAAAATTATATGTTCCAAAGTCCCTAAAAACCTTGGATAAAGCTCCAGAAGGATATGACGATATCCGCGTTATTGCATATTCTCTTCCAAAGCAAACCTCAATAAAGAAAACTCCTGATTTAATTGAACTCGCAGTTTCTGCAGATAATAAATTGGACTTCGTAAAATCTCTAATTGGAAAAGAAATCTCCTTATTTGACTTTTTAAATGAAAAAGTAAAATTACTTGACGTTCGCGGATTGACAATAGGTCGTGGCTTGTCAGGCCCTGTAAAAAGATTTGGAATTACGTTAAAAGCTCACAAGTCTGAAAAGGGAGTAAGGCGTCCGGGTTCTTTAGCTCCTTGGCATCCAGCAAGAGTTACTTACAAGACACCGCAGGCAGGACAATTAGGAATGTTTACCCGTGTTCATTACAATCTAAATCTTATAAAATCCGGAAAAATTTCAGAGTCCGATATTAATCCAAAGGAAGGCTTTAAGGATTACGGAAAAATACAAACAAATTATATCATACTCAAAGGAAGTGTTCAAGGACCTTCAAAAAGGCAGATTCTTTTAACTCCTTCATTCCGTCCTACAAAGTCTCAGGCTAAAAAGAAATTTGAATTTCAGGAGTTATTAGTATGAAAGCAACATTATTTTCTAAAACAGGAGAAAAGTTAAGTTCTCTAGACTTGCCAGTCGTGTTTGGAACAAAAATAAGAGAAGATATAGTTTTAAAGTATTTTGAGGCGGAAAAATTCATTCTAGCTCAGCCATATTCTCACGGCCCTGAAAGCGGAAAAAGACATTCAGCATCTGGAACTATTTCCCACCAAAGACACGACTGGAAAGGACATTATGGAAAAGGTATTTCAAGAGTTCCAAGAAAAACAATGTGGCGCCGTGGAACTCAATTTTACTGGGTTGGCGCAGAAGTCTCGGGAATGAGAGGCGGAAGGCGCGCCCACGGACCAACGTTAGTAAAGAAATTAAGAAAAATAAATAAGAAAGAAGCAGAATTTGCCTTCAATTCGGCTTTCGCAGCAACTATAAATCCAATTTTAATCGCAAAAAGATATTCTTCAATAAGCAAGGTTGATTCTCCTGCAGTAATAGAATCTCTCCCTGTTAAAACAAAAGAATTATTCTCTGCCTTAAAGAAAATATTTCCAAACACTTTTTCTTTGGTATTAAAAAAGAAGGTAGTTAGAGCTGGAAAAGGAAAATCCAGAGGAAGAAAATACAAATCAAATGCAGGACTATTAATTATAATATCTTCTGAAGAAAAAGCAAAATTCTCAGGCATTGACATAAAGTCTCAAGATAGTCTGCTAATTTCAGACTTATATCCTTTGGGAAGGCTTGTCTTATACACAAAGAAAGCCATTGATGAAATGTCCAAGCCATCAAAAGAAAAACAGGAGAAAAATAAATGATACTTAAACCGGTAACAAGCGAAAAAGCAGTAAAATTAATAGATTTAGACAATACTATTCTTTTTGTAACAGAGCGTTCTTCCAGAAAGCCTGAAATAAAGAAAGAAGTTGAAAAAGTCTTCTCGGTAAAAGTTGATTCAGTAAGAGTATCAATAAGAGAAAACAAAAAATACGCTTTTGTAAAACTTAAAAAGGAGAATCCAGCAATTGACGTTGCGACTAAACTAGGAATGTTGTAAAATGGGAAAAAGAATAATATCACAGGCAAGAGGAAAGGGTTCTTTGTCTTATCAGGCAAAAAAAAGAGCCTTCATGCACAAGATTAAGTATCCAATTGAGGAAGGAGAGGCGGAAATCATAGACATATTGCATTCAGCAGGCCATTCCGCACCTTTAATGAAGCTAAAGACATCGACGGAGATATTTCACAATCCGGCATTTAACGGCGCTTTCGTAGGGCAGAAAATATTAATTTCCCCTGAGACTCCAAAGCAGGGAGATATTGCAGCAGTAAAGTCAATTCTTTCAGGAACACGAATATACAATATTGAAAGGCACCCAGGAGACGGAGGAAAAATGATGCGTGCAGCAGGAACTTCCGCTTTGCTGTTCAAGGACTTAGGTTACAACAAATTTTCAGTAGTGATGCCAAACAAAAAGCAAGTTATTTTAAGCGGAGACTGCCGTGCAACTCTCGGAATCATAGCAGGAGACGGGCGTATTTTGAAGCCGTTCATAACAGCAGGAAGAAAGTTCCATAAGATGAAAGCGACAAACAGGCTCTGGCCGAGAACTTCAGCAATTAAAGTAAACGCAATTGATCATCCATTCGGTTCTGGTAGAGGAAAGAGAGCTAAGCAGAAGATTGCAAAGAGAAACGCCCCTCCAGGAAGAAGAGTAGGGCATCAGCATCCAAGAAGAACAGGAACAAAACGATAAAATGGCAGAAAATGAAGAAATAATGAAGAAGAAAGAGATTTTGTTTAGAGGCAAATCTATTTTGGAATTAAAAGCTCTCGATACAAGAGAATCTGCAAAATTCCTTCCTTCAAGATCAAGGCGTGCTGTTCTAAAGCACTTTGACGTAATAGAAAAATTCCTAAGACGCTGTGATAAAAAAATCCTTAGAAATAAGAAAATTAAGACTCATTTAAGAGACCTTGTTATAGTTCCAAAAATGGTTGGGCTGAATATACAGATTCACAACGGAAAGTCATTTCAGGATGTTCTAATTACAATTGAAATGATTGGGCATCGCCTTGGAGAATTCGCCCAAACAAGATCTAGAGTAAATCACGGGAGCGCAGGTATAGGAGCCACTAAGAGCTCCCGCGCGGCTAAGAAGTAAAATGGAAAATAAAACAAATACATCTAAAAAAATGGAAGAAAAGGCAGTTGAAACTAAAGTTGAAACTAAGAAAGAGCATAAGGAAATCAAAGAAATAAAAAAACTGGGAGATTACAAAGAAAAGCCTGAAGTTCCAAAAGAAGAAGCAAAGAAAGAAGAAAAGATAGAAAAGAAAGCAGAAGAGAAATCCAAAGAGCATAAACCTGAAAAGGCTCCCCAAATTCCAAAGAAAGATGAAGCAGTTGCCCGAGGGCTTTCATTGCACGCTTCAAAGAAGCACTGCATGTATATCTCTTCCTTCATAAAAAACAAATCCATAGATTCTGCTATTTCAGACTTGGAAAAAGTAATAAAACTGAAAAAAATAGTTCCATTCAAGGGGGAAATTCCTCACAGAAAAGGAAAAGGAATGATGTCGGGGCGTTATCCTGTAAGCGCTTCTAAATTATTCATATCAATGCTTCGCGGTTTGAAGGGAAATGTTCTTGTTAACGGCATGGACTTGGAAAAAACAAGAATTTACTCCTCTTCATCCTCCTGGGCTTCAAGGCCTTTGAGAAAAGGAAGCGTTCAGGGCAAAAGAACAAACGTCGTCATAACAGCCAGAGAGTTTAATAAGAAACAAGGAGAGAAAAAATAATGGATGAGAAAAAATTTGTAAGCTTTAAGAAAGAAGAACTCGGAGTCAAGGAATACATAAAGAGAGAATTAGGAAAAGGAAGAATTTCCCAAGTAACAATAGAATATACTCCAGTTGGAGAAAAGATTATAATCGGAACAAGCAAGCCTGGATTAGTTATAGGAAGGCGCGGAGAAAAGATAGATGAGCTTACTCGCGTTTTAAAAAAGCGTTTCAGCTTGGACAATCCCCATATTGAAATAAAAGAAATTCTTGAGCCCTTGCTTGATGCTCAGCTTGTGGCAGATGAGATAGCTATAATGCTTGAAAGACGCGGTTCTCTTAAATTCAAAGTAATTGCTTATAAAATGCTTCAGCAGATAGTAAAGACAGGAGTTCTCGGAGTTGAAATAGTTCTTTCAGGAAAGCTTCCAAGCGAAAGAGCCAAGAGATGGAGATTTTCCCAAGGTTACTTGAAGAAAACTGGAGAGCCTTCAAAGGTTGTTGATAGAGCTCAAGCGCAGGCTGTAACTCATCTTGGTGTTGTAGGCATTCAAGTAAGCATCCTTCCTCTAAATGCCCATATCCACGATAAGATAACAATAGACGAAAGTGTTATCAGAAAAATAACTTCCCCAGAAAAAAATGAAGAAGTTAAAGAATCCGAAAAGCCTAAAGTTCAGAAGAAAAAATCAGCAAAGAAGGAGAATAAAAAATAATGGCTTTAATAAGAGCAAAGGATGCTGCAAAAATGTCCAAGCAGGAAAGAGAAAAGAAAGTAAAGGAATTAAAATTTGAATTGTCAAAAGCAAACGTTACCGCAAACAAAACAAATGCAAAAACCAAAGAGATTAAAAGGGCTATTGCACGCCTTTATACATTCAATACCTCCAAGGAGGCGTTGAAAAACAAATAACTATGGATGAAAGCGAATTTGGCTTTCCGTCGGAAGCTGATGTGTTTGAGGAAATCGCGAAAAGCGATCAGCGCATAACCGTTACAACCGTAGCCAGAAGATATGGTAAATTGACGACTCTGGTTAGTGGTTTTGACAAGGGCGTTGACCTCAAAGCAATCGCCAAGCGCCTTAAGGAGGAGCTTGCCTGCGGTGGGACAGTTAAAGACGGAGTCGTTGAGCTTCAGGGAAACCATAAAAAGCAAGTCAGGGCAGTCCTGCTAAAGCTTGGTTTTCCGGACAGTTCGATAAGCGACTAAGCCGAGGAGAAAAATGGCACAAACAAAGAAAGAAAAGACGAAAGAGCCCAAAGTGGAACTAGGAAAAAATATAGTTGGAACCAGAGGGCGCGTTTTTGAAGGATTCGTTATCAAGAAATTTCCAGGCAGAATTGTAGTTGAATTTGAGCGCCCTATTTATGTTCCAAAATATGAAAGTTATTTCAAGAAAAAGACAAAACTGCATGCCCGTCTTCCAGAAGGAATGGAAATAAATGAGGGAGATTATGTAAGGGTTCAGGAAACTCGTCCATTAAGTAAAATTATTCATTTCTTAGCTTTGGGAAAAGTCGTCTCAAGGAGTGCAAAATGAAAGCCATAACAGCAAGAGTAACTCGCGCTTTAAACATAGGAACTAATTTAATAGCTGCGGATAACAGCGGAGCAAGAATTGTAAGAATAACAGGAGTTAAAAGAGGAAAAACAAAGAAAGGACGCCAGCAGTATGCAAAACTTGGAGACTGGGTAAAGGTTTCTGTAAGGGCAGGAAAGCCGGAGATGAAGGGAAAAGTTTACGATGCAGTTATTATTCGTCAGAAAAAGCCGTATAAAAGAAATACAGGGGAGCGTGTCGGCTTTGAAGACAATGCAGTTGCTCTTCTTAAAGATGAAAAGGGAAATCCTCAAGGAACTCAAATCAAGGGTCCTGTGGCAAGAGAAATTCAGGAGCGCTGGCCACAAGTAGCTAAAATCGCGCAATTTGTATTATAACATGGAACTAAAAAATTATACACTTAATGAACTAATATCGCTTAGATCAGCAATAAGCTCGGCAAGATATTCATCTTTAGTTAGATCAGCTCTTTTAGGTAAAAATAATCCAAATAGAGAAAAAGCCCGTATTTTTTATCAAGAGAGGGTTGAAGAGCATGTAGACTTGTTAATGACTATTAAGATAAAAGACCCAGATAGCCTTAAGCGTAAAAAAACAAAAGAGGCTCTTTTGGGATTCTTGAATACATTAGAAGCTAATTCGCAGTATTTGGAGGGTCTATTAGCATGAAATCTAAATTTTCCAACGCTTGGAACTCAAGCACAAAGCCGAGAAAGCAGAGAAAGTTCAGAGCCAACGCGCCTTTGCACAAAAAGCATAAGTTTTTAAGCGCTAATTTGTCAAAATCTCTAAGGCAAAAGTATGGTAAGAGAAGTCTTCCTCTCAGGAAAGGGGATGACGTGCTTATTATGCGCGGCTCTTCTAAAAAGAAGAAGGCCAAAGTAGTTTCTGTTAATCTTAAAAAATCTCTTGTAACTCTTGAAGGCATGCAGAGAACGAAAAAAGATGGAACAAAAGTTGCAATTTTCTTCCACCCAAGTTCATTGCAGATACAGGAATTGGAATTAAAGGACTCAAAGAGATTTATTTCTTCAAATAAACTTAAATCCAAGAAAACAGAAACACAAAAGAAGTAGGAGTAAAAATGCATCAGAAAAGACAGGAAACCACAACAAAACTACCAATAAAAAGAAAGGGAACAACATACGTAGCAAGAGCATCCTCGCACATTCAAGATTCTGTTCCGATTGTTATTGCTTTAAGGGATATGCTGAAGCTCGCAAGAACGGCCAAGGAAGTTCAGGAGATGATAAAACTCAGTCTTTTAAAAATAAACGGCAGAAAAGTGAAAGATTACAGGGAAAGCATAAAATTATTCAACATTCTTGAAGCTGATAAGTCTTATCAGTTGACTCTTTCTCCAACGGGAAAGTTTGCCTTTGAAGAATCAAAGCTTAAAGATTCTCATTTGTGCAAAGTAATTAATAAAAAAATTCAAAACCTTGGTTCTGTGCAGTTAAATTTTCACGACGGTTCTAATGTAATTTCTAAAGATAAAATAAAAGTTGGAGACTCTGTCCATATTGACTTCTCAGGAAAAATAACAAAGCACATTTCGTTGGAAAAAGGAAAAGAAGCTTTAATAATCTCGGGAAAATATATAGGCAAAAGAGGAAAGATAGATTCAGTTGAGGGAAAGAGTGTTTCTATAAATATTAACGGGGGGCAGACTTCTCTTAAGGAATCTCAGGTAATAGTTCTATGAATCAAGTAATGGAAACCAAACTGCAGGAAAATCCTATGAGAAGAATAAGAATAGAAAAAGTTCTATTAAGCGCTGGAGCAACAGGCCCCGACTTGGAAAAAGCAAAAAAGCTTTTGTCTCTTATTTCAGGAATGAAGCCCCAAGTGCTTACCTCAAATAAAAGAATTCCTGACTTTAATGTCCGCCCAGGCTTGGAAGTCGGGACAAGAACTACTCTTAGAGGCAAGGAAGCTTTGGATTTATTAAGAAGGCTTCTTGGAGCAATATCAAATGTCTTATCCAAAAGAAAAGTATCTGAAAATCATTTTTCATTCGGTATAAAGGAATACATTGAAATTCCAGGAATTGAATATAACAGGGAAATAGGAATCCGCGGCCTGAATGTTACCGTAGTTTTCATACGCTCCGGAATGAGAGTAAAAAGAAAGAAGATAAAGTCAGGCAAAGTTCACAAAAAGCAGTATGTATCAAAGGATGAAATAATCTCATTTATGAAAGAACATTTCAAGACGGAGTTTGTAAAATGACACTATCAATACAAGATAAATCACATTTAAGGGTTGGAGAAGAATATGCATTATTTTGTGAGACTCTCCCATTGACTATGGAAGCAAGATATGTAGGATTAAGTTGTGATGGAAGAGAACATTTGTTTATTGGACCAACATTAGGGAATAATGGATATGTAATAAATAAAATATCTGATGATGATTTGGTGTCGGTTTCTGATAGCGGAGTAATCGAGGTAGAGGAGTCATCAAGAAGACATCCTATTGTGAATTTTAATAGTAGAGACACATCTGAATTAAAATCTTTACTGGCTAGATTAGGAGAAATACTACAATGACAGCATCAGACTGGAATAAAATACTGAAGCAATTAAGGTCAAAGCCTGTAGTTATGCAGAAATTTCTCCGCCACAACAAGCCGAAAATAAGAACTTCCGGAATAGCAAAAAGAAAATGCGAGCGTTGCGGGCGTTTCGGAGCGCACCTAAGTCAATATAATCTAAACTTATGCCGGCACTGCTTTAGGGAGATAGCAGTGGAAATAGGCTTTAAAAAATATAGTTAAAATGTCACAAGATTCAGTAGCAGACGCGCTTAACCAAATGATGAATTGCACAAAAGCTGGAAAGAAGATAGTTGTAGTCAACCACCATCCCAAGCTTTTGCTTTCAGTTCTGGCAATAGCAAAGCTAAAAGGATATGTTAAAGACTACCGTATGGAATCAGGCAAATTAAAAATAGAATTGGATAGGATAATGGGCTGCAAAGCTATCAAGCCAAGATATATGGTGTCAGTGTCGGAGATAGAGAAATATGAAAAAAGATATCTTCCTGCAAAAAACCTCGGAATAATAATCATATCAACTTCCCAAGGGCTAATGACTCATCAGACAGCTATAGATAAAAACATAGGAGGAAGCTTAATCGCTTATATATATTAATGAAGAAAAATATCTCAGAATTTATAGAAATTCCTGCCGGTGTAGAATGCGAGCATAAAGATAAAGTTTTAATTTGCAAAAAAGGCGCAAATCAAACTCAAAAAATGATAGACATTCCAGGAGTTATCATAAAGGTTCAGGATAATAAATTGCATCTTGAAGCAAAATATGGAAATAAAAATCAATTGAAAATGATAATGACTTCTGTAGCTCACATCAAAAATTTATTCCGCGGTTTGGAAAATCCTTTCGTTTACAAGTTAGAGTCTGCAAACGTGCATTTCCCGATGACTTTAAAGGTTGACAAAAACAGGCTTGTAATAAACAATTTTCTTGGGGAAAAAGTGCCAAGATATGCCAGCATCCCTGCAGGCGTGGAAGTTGAATTAAAGGGAAACCAGATAACCGTTTCCTCATTTAATAAAGAATTAGCCGGCCAGACTGCAGCAAACTTTGAGACTGCTACAAAGATAAAGAAAAGGGACAGGCGTGTATTTCAGGACGGCATTTATATAACTCAGAAATCAGGAGATGTCAAATGAAAAAGAAATTTATAAGGCAGGACAGTTCAAGATACTCCAAAATAGGAAAAAACAGAAAGAAGCTTCAGAAATGGAGAAAACCTAGAGGAAGGCATAGCAAAATAAGAAAGAAAAGAAAATCCTATCCAGGCTACCCAACAATAGGGCACAGAACCTCAAGAAAAGATTCTGGAAAAATAAAAAATCTCTCCCCAGTTTTAATTAATAATCTAAAAGACTTGGATTCTGTAAAGAAAGGCTCAATTATAATCATTTCTTCCAGAATTGGAGCAAAAAAGAAAATTGAAATTCTTAAGAAAGCTGAAGAAACGAAGACACCAATACTAAACGTCAGGAGTTTAAAATGAAATTAGAAGGCAAGAAATCTCTGATTACTAGAACTCTCGGAGTGGGAAGGGATAGAATTTCTTTCAACACTTCAAGGCTTTCAGAGATTAAGGAGGCGATTACAAAGCAGGACATGAAAGACCTTGTTCAAAGCGGGGCAATAGTAATAAAACAGCCGAATGGAAGAAGAAAAAATATCAAGCGTAAAACAAGAAGAAGAATGGGAAGCGTAAGAAAGAAAATTAAAAACGGAAAGAAAGAATATATGATTTTAACAAGAAAACTGCGTTCGCATTTGTCTCAATTAAAAAGGCGCGGGCAGATTTCGCAGGAAGACTTTATGCTTTTGAGAAAAGAAGCAAGATCAAAGGATTTCAGAAGCCTTCCCCATATGAAAGAAAGAATGCAGTCCCTGTCTTTGAAAAAATCAGCAAAGCCAAAAGCGAAAAGGAGGGCTCCTAAATGAGAACAGTAAGAAGAAGGCGCCTTCAAAAAAAGACAGACTATAAATCTCGCTTGTCTTTGCTCGGCTCTGGAAAAAAAAGGCTTGTAGTCAGAAAAACAAATCGTTATGTCATATCTCAAATAGTAGAATCTCACATAGCTCAGGATAAAGTTTTGTTTGGAATAAGCTCAAGGGATTTGCTCTCTCATGGCTGGCCCGAAAAATTAAAGGGAAGCCTTAAAAGCCTTCCAGCCTCATACCTGACTGGCTATCTTCTTGGAAAGATGGCAAAGGAAAGGAAAATTTCCGAGGTGATTTTGGACTTAGGCATGCATAGAAACGTTCATAAATCAAGAATTTATGCAGTTGTTAAGGGAATTGTAGATGCAGGAATTAAAATACCTCACAAGTCAGAAATCCTCCCAGAAACAGAAAAAATAGAAGGTAACGAAACCTTCTCTTCAATAATTAAATCAATAAAGAAATAAAATGGCAGAAAAAGAAACAAAAAACAAGCCGAAAGACCTCGTTGAGGTAACTCCCGAGGAGATTGAGAAGTTGGAGAAAGATCCAGAGATAGCTAAAGAGCTGGAAATTATAGCTCCTCAGAAAAGAGAGAGATTCAGCAGAGATAGATTTGAAAAGAAAGACATATCTGGCTGGATTCCAAAAACAGAATTAGGAAGAAAAGTAAAATTAGGAAAAGAAAAAGACCTTGATAAGATTCTAAAGTTTGGGAAAAGAATACTAGAGCCTGAAATTGTAGACTCTCTTTTAAGCCTTGATACAGATTTGTTATTAATTGGGCAGGCAAAAGGAAAGTTTGGAGGAGGTAAAAGAAGAGCGTGGAGGCAGACGCAGAAGAAAACAAAAGAAGGAAACGTTTTAACTTTCTCTTCAATGGCTGTAGTTGGAGATAGGAAAGGACATATAGGCTTAGGATATGGAAAATCAAAAGAAACTCTTCCTGCAAGGGAGAAGGCTCTTAGGCAGGCAAAACTAAATATCATAAAAATAACGCGCGGTTTTGAAACTCCTGAAGAATCAAAAGATGATCCACACACAGTTCCATTTAAAGTTCAGGGAAAGTGCGGAAGCATTCGCATAACTTTCCTTCCAGCCCCTCGTGGAACAGGCCTAGTTACGGGAGATGAATGCAAAAAGATCTTAAGGCTTGCAGGAATTAAGGATATTTATTCAAGAACTTCAGGGCACGTAAGAACAACCTTTAATCTTGCAAAAGCCTGCGTAGATGCATTATCTAAAACCAATGCGATGGAGGAAAAATGATAGCAGTAATAAGAATCTCCGGCTTGGTGAAAATATCCGGAGATGTTCAGGAAACTCTTTTCAGAATGAGGCTCAGAAGAAAATATTCCCTAATATTCTTAGATCCTACTCCTATAAATATGAAGCTTCTCAATAAAGTAAGAAACTATGTTGCTTACGGAGATATAAACGAAAAAACTCTTTTGGAATTAATAGAAAAGCGCGCGGAACCCATTGATAAAAAGAAAATTGATGCAAAACTTATTGTCTCTCGTTTAGGAAAAGAAAATCTCTCAAGTCTAGGTTTAAAGCCTTTCATCAGACTTCATCCTCCAAGAGGTGGAATAGACGCAAAAAAGCATTTTGGCGTAAGTAAGAAAGCAGTATTAGGTGATAATAAGGAAAAAATCAACGACCTAATTAGGAGGATGTTATAATGGCTCCCGATGGATTTATGTGGGAATGTGAATGCGGGCAGATAGAATACGGAAAGAATCCTCCGGAAGAATGCAGTAAGTGTTCGGGAATATCTTCATATGAGCGTGTCCCTGAAGAATTGATTGCAGAAAAAGAAGAGGCGCATATTTTGTCTCAAAAATTTGAGGAGGAAGAAAATGAAGACTAAAAAGAGAAAAAAAGCTACAAGATTCAGAGCATCTCATACGCACGGGCGCGGTTTTAAAAAGAAAGCAAGAGGAAAAGGACATCAGGGCGGAAAAGGAATGGCTGGAACAGGAAAGCGCGGAGACCAAAAAAAGACGCTCATTCTTAACCTGCCTGAGGAATATTTTGGAAAAGTTATCAGGCTTGCTAAAAAGCCAAGAATAAAGCTGAAAGAAATTAATCTTTCCCAGATTTCACAAAATTTAAATTCTTTCGTTAAAGGAGATAAAAAAGAAATTAATCTTTCCGGATACAAAATCCTGTCTTCAGGAGATTCCCCAAAGGGATTAATAATAAAAGCAAGTTCAGCATCAAAAATGGCAATGGAAAAGATAAAAAAAGCTGGTGGCTCTATAATCTTGCCTAGCATAGAGGGTGAATAAATGGCTTTTGATTTAAGAACAATACTGTATAATATTCCAGAAGTAAAGAAACCAATAGAAAAAAAGCTCGGCTTTAACACAAAATTAAAATGGACACTTATTATTTTAATCGGCTTTTTCATTCTTGCTAATATTTCTCTTTATGGCTTGGCTCAAAACGCTCTTTCAAGATTTGAATATCTTGCAATCGTTCTTGGAACAGACTTTGGTTCTATAATCTCATTGGGTATCGGCCCGATTGTCACTTCTTCTATTATCTTGCAGCTTTTAGTAGGTTCAGGAATTTTAAATATTGATACAAAAACAGAAGAAGGAAAAAGATTCTTTCAGGGATTGCAGAAAATAGGAGTTTTCTTTTTCATAGTATTTGAAGCAATGGTATTTGTTTTAATGGGCGGACTTGCCGCCGTTCCTGGATTTACAACTATAGTTATCGCGCAGTTAATTCTTGGAGGAATCACAATTGTCTACATGGATGAAGTTACTCAAAAATGGGGCTTTGGCTCGGGAGTTTCACTATTTATCGTTGCAGGAGTTGCTTGGAGATTATTTACAGGATTATTCCAATTCATAGGCCCAACAGGAGAAAATTGCCTTTTGGATTTCTCAACAACACCTTGTGCTGGTAATTTTCTCATTATTTTGCAGTCTGTAATCAATGGAGCTCCAAGAGAGGCATTGACTGCGATTGCTGCAATCGTAGTTACAATTGCTATATTTTTGGCAGTTGTTTGGGCTCAAAGCCTAAAAGTGGAAGTTCCTCTAAGTTACGACAGGCTTCGCGGTTACGGAATAAAATGGCCTCTTGCATTTTTCTATGCCTCTGTTATTCCGGTAATTTTAGTTTCTGCTCTTGCTGCAAACATTCAGTTGTTCGGCGGTCTGCTTGAAAATTGGCTCGGGCATGCAACATTCATAGGAGGATTCTCTCAAGGAGTCCCAATTTCAGGATTGTCCTATTGGCTTAATTCTTCAAACATTCTTGAGGCTCTGATTCGTGGAAGCATCCAAACCCGCCAAATATTTCAGGCAATAATACACACGTTATATTACATGATATTTTCAGCAATCTTTGCAGTATTTTGGGTAAAGACTTCCGGAACGGACGAATCCTCGCAGGCTAAGAATATAATGGCTTCTGGCTTGCAAATCCCTGGCTTCAGGAAAGATGAAAGAATTCTTGAATCAATTTTGAAGAGATACATAATGCCTTTGACAATTATGGGTGGGTTGGCTATCGGCCTTCTTGCTTCAGTTGCAAATCTTCTTGGAGCAATAACTTCAGGAACGGCAATTCTTCTTGCAGTCATGATTATGTATCAATTGTATCAGAACATTGCCCACCAGCACGCGATGGATATGCATCCTGCTATGAAGAAGATGTTTGGTTAATCTCTCTCTATTTTATAATCTAAACTAATAGTATTATGATTATCTAATACAGGAGAAAAATATATAATTTTATTATTTAAATTATCATTATATGGAACATCTTGAGCTTTTCCAGGACTTCCAATTGCCAAACCTATTGATACAGCTACAGCTCTAACAACTGTTTTTCTCTTCCAGTTATGTTCTGGTTCTTCCAAAAATATTTCTCTTATCATAAAAATCCCTTTCAAATTCACCTTTTAAACCTTGCGCTTTTTTAAGCGTGAGGTAGTAAGACGTTAGTCTTTAAACCTTGCGCTTTCCAAAGCGTAAAGCAGAAAGACATACTTTAAAAATGCCTCTTTCCTTCGTCTTATATGGTTGAAATAGAGGCGTTTATTCAGGCATATCCTCATGTTAGCATAATAATACTTGCAGCCTTGGTTTCTTTATTCATAACTATAGTTAATTATTTTATTCTTGACAAGGAAAAAATGAGGGATATTAAATCAAAGCAAAAAGAGCTTCAAAAGCAGATTTCGGAGCACAGAAAAGCCGGAAATACTGAAAAGATGATGGAATTGAATTCTGAATTTATGAAGCACTCAATGGATATGATGCGGCACTCTTTCAAGCCGTTGATAATCACATTTATCCCAATAATAATTTTCTTTAGTTTTATCAGAAATGCCTTTCTGGCAACAACTCTTGCAAAAACATGGTTTTGGTGGTATTTGGGCTCCGCAATAGCCTCCTCAATCTTGTTTAGGAAATTGTTTAAACTGCCTTGAGATTGTATTATAAATATGTCGGACTTTTTGTCCCACATCTTAAAACGAATAACTATCAAGGGTAATTATGCTATTGGAAGTGTTTCTTCTAAATTTTTTATCTTTCCTAAAATAGAAAGACCTTCTGTGTCTGATTCAAAGCTAAAAACCCTAACCTCAGGATCGCGCTCACCATAAACAACCTCCGCCATGTGTGGAGAATGAGGAATATATTTGATACCAAATACAGTGTATTCTACAGGCCAATCCGAAGAACACATCTCTCTAAATCTGGATTTCTCCATAAGAAATGGTCCACACAACCATAATGATCCTCCTGAATTTTGTCTTAACTCACCAATATTCAAAAATGCAGGTTCTGTTACGCGACTCCCATCAGGGTGAGTGCCAGTAATAGCTCTTGTCATAATAAGGGGCCTACCTACATATTTTCTTAAAGCTTCTTTATTTGTATAATCTAATTCTTTCATAAAAAAGGAACAAATATAAGGTTTTTAACCTTTTCTAAAGATAAATTTATCTCGATAATAAATGAGACACTTTGTCTCCAATCTTATAAATATAGTGAAAAGAAAGTTCCTGCATAATATATTTTCAGATTTTCGAAAGATTTAAATACGTAATCAATATAATACATTGTATACGGAGAACAAATGGCAGAAACTGTGTCTGTTAGAATAGGCAAAGAACTCAAGAAGGGCTTGGCTTTAGTTGAAAAAAAATGGCAGATAGATAGAAGTGAGGCAATAAGAAGGCTTTTAGCTGATGCGGTAAAAGATTGGAAAATTCAGAATGCTATTAATGATATTACCCTTCATAAAATTTCTATAGGAAAAGCCGCCGAAGAATGCAGTATTTCTATATGGGTGATGCTTGAGCTATTAAAAGAAAAGAATATTAACTGGACAGGATACGGGAAGGAAGATATTGAGAAAGATCTTTCTTTTATAAAATGATATCTGACACATCTCCTCTCATTTTTCTTTCAAAAATAGGAAAACTTGAGCTTTTAAAGGAATTATTTATCAAAATTAAGATAACAAATGCCGTAAAAGAGGAGATATTTATTGAGGGAAAAACTGGCTCAGAAGCTATAGGAAATGCCATTGAATCGGGATGGATTATTATTGAAAGTCCTAAAAAGGAGATTTCTTTTGGATTTGGTCCGGGCGAACAGACAGCCATATCTCTTGCTGTAGAAAATAAAGATTCTCTGATTATTGATGATGCCTTGGCTATCAAGGCTGCAAAATCTTTTGATGTAAATGTTTTAAGAACTACCTCTATAATTTTTCTTGCGTTGAGCAAGAATCTGATAAATAAGAAGGAAGCTCTTTCATTATTAAACAAATTAATTGAAAATGGATATTACATCAGCCCAAAATATTACGCCTTGATTATTGAAAAGTTAAGCAAGTAAGAGATCGTAATTTTATGAACCTGTTATTTGGTATGCTTTTTCTTCTGAATAAGAGACTTTATCCAGAGAACTAAAGAAAGTATCAGCGTTATCGGAATTGAAATCATTAAAATTCCCATAAAAAGACTTAGTATTGCTGGAATTTCATCCGAAGCCATTATAGAAGAGGTAAATAGAATAACAAAAATAACAAAAAGCACTGCAGTTATCTTAATCATTATTTTGCTTCCCTCTCTGGGGTTCTTAAAACTAAGATTTGTTCTGTATTCAAATAAATAGAATATTATAAACCAGAAGATTATAATGGACAATAATTGAATTAACTTGCTAAAACTGATTATTTCTGCTTTCCCCTCTGTTATGTATTCTATAAGAACATTAAGGAAAAATAATCCAAAAATAAATAGATAAAATAAAGGATTAAGAATAAGCCTCTTGAAAAAATTCTCCTCTTTTTTTAATTTTACAAACATTTTTACTTGGCGTACTTCTTCAAGCCTTCTGCGTGAACTTTCACAATCTTTTCATCAGTCGTCTTTATATAAGCGACATCAAACCTTTCAAGGTCAAAGTTCTTTTCCAGAATTTCCTTGAATATTTTTAAGGCAAATTTTATTCCGTCATCAATGCTCATGCTTTCATTAAAATCACGCCTCAATATTTCTTTTATCCTTTCATCATTCTCTCCGATTGCATTAGCTCGATAGGCAAAGAAATTTCCAGTCACATCGCTTGTGTAAAGGTGCGTCCTTCTCTTGTTTGTTCCGGCAAGCATGACTGCAACTCCATAAGGCCTCGCGCCCCCGTATTGCGTGAACATCTGTTTTTTATCAGCAATCATTCTTATTACAGCAATAGGCTCAATTGGAGAGTCATAAGTCACTCTGTTTTGCTGTGCTAAAATTTGCGCCTGGTCAACAAGCATTCGTGCATCGCTCAAAATTCCGGCAGCAGTAAGCATTATGTGGTTGTCAATTTCAAATATCTTGCTTGCGGACTCGGATGCAATTAACTTGTCCCTTATTCTTTTGTCTGCAACTATAACTACTCCATCCTTGCACGCTACTCCGATGCTTGAGCTTCCAAGCCTTACAGTTTTCTCCGCATATTCCACCTGAAGGAGATGCCCCTCT
>CAYNKB010000011.1:0-16209 GCA_964397725.1 Candidatus Woesearchaeota archaeon
TTGATTCTGATAGTCATCGGTATTTATTTGTATTATTTTCATAATAATTTATGCAGAGATTTTGAATGTTTTCAGAGTGAGATGAGAAAATGCTCCAAGGCGACTTACATAAGCGAGGAGCCGGAAGCTTCATGGCTTTACACAATTAAGGGATTGCAGGGAGGGGAGTGTGTTGTTAATGTTGAGCTTATTCAGGCGAAGAAGGGAGATTTGGGAATTGACAGCTTGGCAGGTTATGGCATGGACTGCTCATATCCTAAGGGAGTTGCAACCTATCCTGAAAAGCAGATAGAAAACTGCCACGGAAGGCTAAAGGAAGAATTGCAGGGAGTTATGATAAAGAAACTGCATACATATATTCTTCAGAATCTCGGAAAGATTGATGAAAGTTTGCAGAGCGCTTTGTAAGAAACTTGCAACGAGCCTTGGATAGAACATAAAAAACATAATAGGTGGTTATCCTGTTAGAACAATGTTATTATATCTCAAAGCAGACTATATGTGCTATTAAAAGTAAGAAGTTTTATTAATTATCTTTCCAAGCATAATTATGGGAATTAAATTTGGGCCTGCAGGACTTGGGCCTGTGAAGACTGCTGAGAAAGTTCTTGAAGAATACCATAAGAAAGGACTGCGGGCGTGCGAAATTGCATTTACTTACAGCGTTTACATAAAGAAAGAGGAGGATGCGATTAGAATAGGAAAAAAGGCAAAGGAGCTCGGCATTGAATTGAGCATACACGCGCCTTATTTTGTAAACTTGAATTCCGAGGAAAAGAAGAAAAGAGAAGCTACGAAGAAAAGGATTCTTGAATGCTGCAGAGTTGGAGAGCTTTTGGGAGCGAAGGTTGTTGTTTTTCATCCAGGTTATTATGGGAGCAAAGCTCCCAAATCTTCGGTGAGGGTTTCACCTTCAGATTACGGAAAAGACAGGGAGGGAGCTTATGATGCAATAAAGAGAGGTGTTTTAGAAATGATGGAAGAAATAAAGAAAAAGGGCTGGAAAGTAAAGATTGCTCCTGAGACTATGGGGAAGATAAATGTGTTTGGGAGTGTGGAGGAGATAAGCAAATTAGCCAAAGAAACTGGATGCGGTTTTTGTATTGATTTTGCGCATATTCTTGCAAGAGATAAAGAAGTCAATTATGAAAAAATTGAAAAGTTGTTTCCAGAAAGGGAGTGGCACGTTCATTTTTCAGGAATTGTTTATGGGGACAAGGGAGAGAAGCACCATAAAACAACAGAGAGAAAAGCCTGGGTGGACTTGCTGGAAAATCTGCCGAAAGATAAAGAAATTAGGATTGTAAATGAGAGTCCTACCTTAGTGGAAGATTCAGTTGAGGGGTTAGAGATTTGGAAGGAGATTAATTAGAAAGAGTTTTATAATATTATAAACTATAATTTTAATGGACAATTATTTATTTGAGGTGATTGATAAAACAGGAAGAAAGATAAGGATGACTAAAGAAAGATGGAAACACATAAGAATAGAACATCCTCTTGTAGAAGATGAGGAATTAAGGCAAACACTAATTAATCCACTAAAGATTATACAAGAGTCAAAAGATAAGTACTTTTATTATCAATATTTCAAACATAAAGATTTACCTCACAGATATTTGAGAGTCATCGTCAAGTATTTAAATGGCGCTGGTTTTGTTATTTCAGCATATTTTGTGAGGTATATGGATTAATATGGAAGGAGAAATGAGAATATATTATGATGAAGAAGGAGACTACTTGGAGATTTTTGTAGGAGACGCTAGGCCGAATTATGGGGAAGATATTGACGATGATGTTACTCTTTTTAAAGATCAAGAAACAGATGAGGTTATCGGAATGGGTATACTTAATTTTAGGGAGAGAGCAAAAAGTCTTAAAGATATAGAGCTAAAGCTTCCTTTCAAGGTTAATTTTTCTGCATTAAAGGTTTAAATATTTAAATGGCGCTGGTTTTGTTATTTCAGCATATCTGGAAGATAAAATAGAATGAAAGAAAATCAAACATACGATGTTTATTATGATGAGGAGGGGTTTTGTAACTAGTGATATTGACAGCGGGAGAATCACTAATATAGGCATTTTAGATTTTAGGGAAAGGGTAGAGTTATTAAGAAAAGTTCTAAATAAATTTAATATTGCTTTTCCTTTAGAGATTAGCTTGTTTGGTTAATTTGCAGCGGTATTAATTAGACTTTTCTTATGCTTCTTTTCTCAAGTTCTTCAACTGCCTTTTCTCCTGCTTCATGGAGCTGTTCGTCTGTCGTTCTTCTTTTTGAGGAGCCGGCAAGCTTTTTAATCTGCATTTGAATTTCTTCGCGCTCAAGCTCTTTCATTTTGTCTCTTATAGCGGAGCGGACAAATTCTGTTAACGTAGCAAAACGATGCCTTTTCATAAGACTTTCTAATTCTTTTATCATTTCTTTATCTATTCTTATGCTTATGTTTTCCATTTTGTATTAGTGTTTTACTTAGTAATACATTGTCATACAGGATATTTAAGGTTTTTGGATTGTGGGTATTGGAGTAATTTTGAATAGATTACTTAAAATAATTGTAACTACTTATTAGTTAATATAATAGAAAGATATAAAAAGCAAAATTAATAGAATTTTATATGGAAAGCAACAAAACTGAAAGAAGTATTATGCAAAAAGCTAGAGATATTGCGACTTATCACATAGTCGACTCAACGGCTATATTAGCTGAGTCTACTCCAGTTTTTGCTGCTTTTGAAACAGGAATAGCAGGAATGTCTGATGAAGTTTCTATGAATGCAAGAATGTTTGCTGCAGGGTTAGTATATCTCGGTATGGGTTCTGCTTTTGCTAAAGGAAGAGATTTATCAAGAAAGTTATTCAAGATTACAGATAAAACAAAAGAAAGAATACAAAGTGTGCATGATGCTGCCTATTCTGGCGCTTTTACTCTTGCTATTTCTCCATTACTTTATGCAGCATCTGGAGCAAGAGATCCTAAGGAAATAGCAATAGGAACAGCAGTAGCTGTTGGTTTTGGATTAGTCAATGGGTCTCCTGTGGGTTATGCAGTTGACTTATTTAGAGATTTAACTGGACTAAAAGACTGTGAAAGACCATCTTATCCTTATTTATTAAAAAGACAAAATTCAAAAACGAAAAGAGGACTTGCAGCATTATTAACTGCTGGAACAATTGCTTTGACAGCAGGTATTTATGCTATAACTCCAGATAAACAAGATAATTCACCTTTGCCCGATAATAATATCCAGCAAGTTATTGAAACACAAAATTCAGATTAAAATATTGTATGCTGAATTTAATTTAAGGATTAATTAGACTTTTTCCTTGAAATCTTTCGCCTTTTTCTGTCAATTGAGCGCAGGCGCGCCTGCGCTGCTTCGGGATTAAGCTTGCAGAGGTTGAGGATTTCAAGCATCTTTTGGACTATCTCATCATACGTTTCTCTCTTATATGAGCGTATATGCTCCAGCCTCTTTTTTGTCTCCTTCTCAAGCTTTATCGTCGTTATTTCTGCCTTCGGCATACCGGAGTATACTGGCGGTATACTATATAAGACTTTCTGTTTGTTACTATAAAGTAACTCTTAATATGTTATCACCATAAAGTTTATAAATGACTAATTTGTTGAGTTTATAACTAAATTACCATGGAGAAACAAATCGTGACATCTGGAAAGCTATTGGCTGGATTTGCTGCAGTTTTTGCTTTAGCACTTTTATTGGTTGCTAACGTAAGCGCTGCCACATCAAGCTTTGGTAGCATAGACCGTGTCGAAATAAACGGTGTTGACGCTTCAAGCGGAACATTAGCACAATTTGCTGGACAAAGAGTTTCAGTTTTAATTGTTTTCGACGCCACTGGCGCAACGGACTATGCTGAAGATGTCAGAGTAAAAGCGTGGATCTCAGGCGAAAGAGAAAACCTATTTACATCAGATGAAGAATTTGCTGTAATCGGTGGCATCTATAGCTTTTGGGTCTTTGTTGATATGCCATCTGACCTTGACGAAACTGAAGAAGCAAGAACTCTTGAAGTTGTTGTTGAAAGCAAGTTAAAGGGAGAATTAGATGAAAAAAGCGTAGACCTAACCGTGCAGAGAAAATCCCACCTTCTAGACGTTCTTGATGTAGACTTCAGTCCGGAAGTTAAAGCTGGAGACACTTTAACACTAGACGTTGTTACAAAGAACATAGGAAGACAGGATGCTGAAGATACTTTTGTATCTGCAAGAATCCCTGCATTGGGCTTGGACGACAGAGCCTATTTCGGAGACTTAACTTTTGAAGACAGAGGAAATCCTGATAAGGACGACACTGTTGAAAGAAGGTTATTCTTGAGAATCCCTGCTGGAACACCTGCTGGTGTTTACGATGTAGAAGTTCAGGCCTTCAACGACGATTCTATCACAACTTTGAATAGAAAAGTAGTTGTAAGAGCCCAGAGCACTGATACTGTTATCGTTTCTGGAACAGCTAGCAAGACATTTGCAGTTGGACAAGAAGCAGACTACAGCATCACATTAGTAAACGCTGGAGACAGGGTGCAAGTATACGAATTGATTCCTGAAACATCTAGCGGATTAACCGTTAATGTTGAAGAGCCAATTGTTGCTATACCTGCAGGTTCAAGCAGAACTGTTAAAGTAACTGCACAAGCCGACAAGGCTGGTGACTATAACTTTGCAGTAAATGTAAACTCTGACTCTGCTCTTATTAAGAGACAAAGTTTTGCAGCAAAAGTAGAAGGTACAAATGCCTTTAGCGGCGGAAATGCAGGAAACACAACTGTCTTATTGACTGTTGTTCTTGCAATAATTTTCGTTGTGCTATTGGTTGTGCTTATCGTTTTGCTAACAAGAAAGCCTCAAAAATCCGAAGAATTCGGCGAAAGCTACTACTAAATTTACTTTTATTTTTTTATTTTTTATTTAGTAGTTTTTTTATTTTATCAAAAAGGGATGATGGGGAAGAAAATGGAAACACAAGAAGTAGAACGGCGGAAAAGGATTGGCAATAGAATGATAAGTGGACTGGTAGCTGGTGGTATAATCAGTGTCGGTGGTTTACTTTATTCTGGTTATAATTTAATAAATGATCCGCATTCTGGAAAGCCGGAAGTAAGATTATATCATCAAGCAGAAACAACTTTGAGCACATTACAGGCGGAGCGGGAGAGAATTCAAAATGAGAAAAATGCATTGCCTTTACCTTATATGCCAGAAGGAGCGAGAGAGGACATAGAGGCTGTTTATAGCTTACAAAATCAAGGGAAAAGATTGGAACACATGGATAAAGCAATTAGTGCTGTAAGAGGAGATTTAGAAGATATGAGGCAAGAGCCTAATGTTCAGGCGGAAAGCAACCATAATAGATTTTGGAATAATTTTGATTCGGGATCTATTGTTCTGGGATTTTCAGTGATGGGACTTTCTATGTTATATGGTGTGGTTAATGCAACTAGAAGACCTAAAAAGCCCCGTATATGCGGGGACAATACTAAATAAGATAATTTTATTTTTTATTTAGTAGTTTTTTTATTTTGTTTTTCCAATTATCCAACCTATCAAAGCTCCTACAAAGAAGTATTCTATAATCATTAAAGGAATGAAGATTATAATGTAAATGATACATCCCACTTGATAACATTTTCCAAATATAGCTTCTATAATTTGCAAAAGAGGGAATTGAATTATAGGTACCATATATTCAAATTGCAATTTTTTTAATGATTCTCCAAAGGGAGTATAATAACAATTGGCATTTCCAGGACATATTGAAGTAGATTTGTATGCCCATTCTATACTAAAGTTAAATGTTAACACAAGAAGACATATTAAAATACCTATCAACCCACCTTTTAGCCAGATAGGCAATTCTTTCCACCCCATAGATAATAACAAACTATTTGCTATAAATAACTTCTGATGCATATGAATTAGTCAAAAAATATGGCATTCCTTATAGACTTGTGGCTTAGTTATTTTTAAATATCCCGATAAATAAGAGAGGGTATGGCTTATGTGAAAAGAATGGTGATGCAGGGATTTAAGAGCTTTGCCAAGAAGACAGAGGTGCATTTTGATACAGGAATTAACGTAATTTTGGGTCCAAATGGAAGCGGAAAAAGCAACATAAGCGACGCATTATGTTTTGTGCTTGGAAGATTAAGCATAAAATCAATAAGGGCGGCAAAGGCGAGGAACTTAATATTTATGGGGAGCAAGTATGTTAAGCCTGCTAAGGAAGCTTACGTAGAGCTTGTATTTGACAATACTGACAAGAGCTTTTCAATAGAGAAAGATGAGATAAGCCTGAAGAGAATAGTAAGATACAATGGGCAGAGCGTATATAAAATTAATGATGAAACTAAGACAAGAAGCGAAGTTATAGAACTTCTTGCCCAGGCAGGAATTGATCCTCATGGAGCGAATATTGTTCTTCAGGGGCAGATACAGAGCGTTGTAAGGATGCATCCTGATGAGAGAAGAAAAGTAATTGAGGAAGTTGCGGGAATTGCAATTTATGAAACTAGAAAAGAAAAGTCTTTGAAGGAGCTGGAAAAGACGGATGAAAGGCTTAAGGAAATTTCCACTATTTTAAGAGAGAGAACTGCATTTCTTAAAAATTTAGAAAGAGAAAAGGCGCAGGCGCAAAGATACAAGGAGCTGGAAAGCACGGTAAAGAGAAGCAAAGCAACAATACTTCACAAAAAAAGAGAGGATAAGGAGAAAGAAGTCAATTCTATGATAAAGTCTATTGAGGCAAAAACAAAAGACAAAGATAAAGTAAGAGAGCAGGGAGATAAAGTTAAAACAGAGCTGGAGGGAATTTCCTGGAAAATAGAAGAGATTAACAAGCATATTGAAAAAGCAACCGGCTTGGAGCAGGAAAATCTGCACAATGAAATTGCAAACCTTAGAGCTGAGATTGAGGGTCTTAAGGTAAGAAAGGAAAGCTACGAGCACAGAAGAGACGAAATAGAAAGGAGAATTTCCGAGCTTGGAAAGGGCATTCCAGAAACAGAGCTTGAAATAAAGGAATTGAAATTAAAATCTCCTTTGATGGCTAAGAAGTCTGAAAGCCTTAGAAAGAAAAAAGAAGAATTGGCAGAGATTGAAAGCGAAAGAAAGAAATTGCTTGGAGTTAAAACTGAACTAAACGGCTTGAGAGAAAGAATAAGGGACAAAGAAGGGCAAGTAAAAAGAGCTGAGCTGGAGTCTGAAAATTTATTGAAACAGCTTGAGGAAAATTCATCTGATTTGAAATTCAGAACGGAGGAGGAAGTTTCAAAAAAAGAAGGCTCGTGGAGAAAAAGCCTCTTGGACAAGAGAGAGGAGCTTGAAGAGCTTAACAAAAAAGAGCTTGAAAATGAAAAAATAATTGTCCTTGCAGATTCAGAAATAGAAAGGGCAAAGGAAATAAGGAAGAAGATTGAAGATATTGACACCTGCCCGTTGTGCCAGACAAAGATGACTGAACAGCATAGAGCTCATGTTTTCAAGGATACAGAGGAGAATATTGATAAGTTTGGGAAGAAGAAAGAAATTTCTGCCAAGAAATTGGATGAAATAAAAGAGACTAGAATAAAAGCAAGAAAAGAAATTGAGGGCTTGGAAAGGGAAATTTCTGGGGCGGAGATTGAGATTATAAAACATAGGAACATAAAAGAGAAGAAAGAGCAGTTGAAAAGGGTTGTTGAGCAGGAGAAAATTTTGAAGAAAGAACTTGAGGGTTTGGATGAAAGAAGGAAAAATCTTGAAGTAAAGTCAGGGGATATTGGAGTGATAGAAGAAAGATATGACAGGAAAATGCTTGAGATGCAGGAAATTTCCTCCAGAAATGAAGATAATTTGGATACTACGATAATATACAAAGAGAGAGAACTGGAGAACACGAGAAATATTATTAAAAGAGCAAAAGAAGACTTTGCAGAAATAGGCGAGCAGATTGATGAAATTGGGGACAACTTAGAAAAGAAAATTGATGAACTGGATGAAAAAGAAGAGCAGGAAGGGGCTTTGAATAAGAGGTTCAAGAAAATGTTTGAGGACAGAGATTCTTTGCAGAGAAAAATACAGGAAGGAAATATGAAAATGAGCGAGATACAAAATGAAGTAAGGCAGGTTGAAGACCAAGTTAACTATCTTAAAATAGGAAAGGCAAAATTGGATGCTGAAAAGGAAGCTGTTGAGCTTGATATGCAGGAGTTTATCGGCGTGGAGTTATTGCAGGGAAGCATTCAATCGCTAGAAGAAAGGCTGAAGAAAGCGCAGGAAATTCTGCAGACTATAGGAAGCATAAATATGAGAGCTTTGGAAGTTTATGATGAAGTTAAGAAGGAGTATGACGCTGTTTATGTGAAAGTTGAAACTTTAGAAAAGGAAAAGATAGAGATAATGAAGATAATTGAGGAGATTGACAAGAAAAAGAAAAAAACTTTCATGAGGACATTCAAGGCTTTGAATGAATTATTTTCAAGAAACTTTTCCAAACTTTCCACAAAGGGAGTTGCTTATTTGGAATTGCAAAACAAAGAGGATATTTTTGCCGGAGGAGTCAGCATTATTGTTAAATTAGCCAAGGGAAAATATTTTGATGTAACTTCCTTGTCAGGAGGAGAGCAGACTCTTGTTGCGCTGTCACTTTTATTTGCAGTCCAAGAATTCAGGCCTTATCATTTTTATATATTTGACGAGATTGACGCTGCATTGGATAAGAGAAATTCTGAAAGGCTTGCAGGATTGCTGAATCAGTATATGAAATCAGGGCAGTATATTGTCATAACTCACAATGACGCCATCATAATGAACTCCAATGTTTTGTATGGGGTTTCAATGCAGGATGGGGTTTCGAAAGTTTTAAGTCTGAAAGTTAGTTAGATAGTTGGATTAAAATGAGACAACTTGAAGATGCGAGAGAAGCTGGCACCTATTTATTATTTCATGAATATGAGGTAGTTAGGGAAATTTCTCCCACTAGATTAGCTTATCAAAAAGGAACAGGAGATGGCAGTTGGGAAGAAAAAATTGGCTGGCAAAATGGGTGGGTAAGACAGGAGCCTGGAGATTGCTGTTTAAGAGACGAGTTGAATAGAAGGAGTCGTTATTGCTTAACTTGCGGAACTGGTATTAATGGGACTGTAAGTTGGGTAAGAGATAATGCTGGAGTTATAAGTGAAGTTGTTGGAGCAGTTATTGGGGCTGTCATACAACACAAAAGTCAAAATACAAATCAAACGGGATAAATTGATAAAATTTTATTTTTTAGACATCTTCCAAATAATTTGAAAGATTTTTTTCTGTTGTTGCAAGACTTCTTTATTTTTTATTATAATCCCAACCGGATTCTCGTTAGAAGTCATAAATGCAACCCTATCACTATAGATAAAAACGTTAGTATCTATTTTATTAAATTTATCTATAAATCTTAACTGGGATAATTTGAATATTTTTTTATCTTCATAAACCGGATCATTTCTATCCTCCTCAGCAAGTATCGCACTTAATTTAATGCCCTTCTCGGCTCTTTTTTGAATAAAGTTTTCTGGATAATGTTTTAAGGAGATTAAAGCCATTGTTCTTGATCCGTAAAACCACAATTCTTTTCCTTCGTCCAGTATATCATTCAATACTGTAAGCACTCCTTTTTTGCCTTCAAAATATGTTACGCCGGTCTTTTCAGATATACTCTCTTTTAATTTGAGTAATTCTGGAACTATTTTCTCTATTCTTTCTTTTTTCTCCTCCAAAAGATGGACTATTTTTATGGGGTTTGCAGATTCATAAAAATAGACCTTATCCTTCATGACAGTTGAAACAATCCCTTTGTTTACTAAAAGAGCAAGATTGTCATAAGTTGTACTTCTTTTTAAGCCGGTTATTTGGGCAATTCTATTGGCTGTACTGCTTCCAGTCTTTAACAAAGTCAAATAAATGGTAATTTCATTATCAGAAAGTCCAAATTCTTTTAGTTCTTGCATGAAATACTTAAAAATAGGATATATTTAAACTTTATTATAGTTGCCGGTAAGCGACGGCTTATATATTTAAGACTACTTTTCTGCACTTTAGTATGAAAAATAAAAATGCTGAATTTGATGGAGAAAGAGCAAAATTGTATGAACAAGCAATTAGTGAGTACCCTGATGCTCGAATAATGGATATAGAAGTTATGAAAAAGCTTCTTAATCCTAGAAGAGGAGAAAAGATATTAGGATTTGGAGAAGGAAATGGTTACTTTTGTAAGGCTATTGCTGAAGCAGTTGACAAACAAGGCAAATATTATATAACCGATCCTTCAGAAGACCAATTAATAAACCTAAAAAAGAGGATTAATCTCCCACAAATTGAGATTAAAAAGATAGGTGCGGAAGAAATAGATGAATCACAAAGAAATTTTGATAAGATTTGGAGTTTTGGAGCTTTTCATCATTGCTCTAATCAGACGGCTGCAATAAAAAGGATATATCACTCTCTAAAAAGAGGAGGCACTGCGGTAATCTGTGATGTATTCCAAGGAAGTAAACTAGCTAAACATTTTGATATACAAGTAGCCAGATACTGCATAACTGGGCATGAAGTTAAGTTCTTATCAGAAGATTTTGCAAAGACTCTTTGTCTAATTGCTGGATTTAAAGAATCTAACATCAAAATAGTTAGTTTACCTCAGAAATGGATTTTTGATACTGAAAAAGACGTTGGAAAATTTATCTACAAAATACATGCAATGACTCTTTTACCTGGAAACAATGAAGAAAAGATTAATAAGACCTTTAGAAGTTGCAAGGAAATTTTAGATATTTCCAATAAAAATGGAAAGTATTATCTTAATTGGCCAATGAAAGCATTGATTTTGAGAAAATAAATAATTCTTATAAACTAAACATTTCTAGAATCCTTCCAAAGTTGATTGACTCTTTTCCGGAAAGAGGGCTTTCCAAGTTGCCCAGGATTTCCTGAATATTCCGGAGTCTTTCAACCTTGAGCCCTGAGACTTAAGGAATTCTTTTGTTGTTGGATCTGAAGGATATCCGGAGCCTATGTTTCCATACTTACTTTTTAATGAATCCACAGCCTCCTCGCGGGCAACTTTAGCAAGGATTGAGGCTGCGGATACAACAGGATAGTTTGCATCTGCCTTATGCTCGCAAACTATTTTTAAATTATCTTTGTGCTCTATAAAACTCTCAAGGGTTCTTGTCCAGGCAGAGGTGTTCACAGATGGGCAGTCCACTATAACTTTTATTTTTTCTTTTTTCAGCCTTCCTGAATTAATTTTATTTATTATTTCCGCTGTTTTTAAAGCTTCCAGGGTATTAAGATTCAGCTTGCTGTTAATTGCGCTGTCAATTTCACTTGGTAGAGACTTGACAACGTGATATGTAAGAACAGACTCTTTGATTAACTTTGAAAGGCGGATTCTTTCTGGATGGGCAAGTATTTTTGAATCTGCAACGTTTAATCTTTTTAATGCTGTTTCTGAATTTTTATCTGCTAATACGCCTGCTAAAATTAAAGGTCCAATTAGAGGACCGCGTCCTGCGTCATCTATTCCTAGAATTAACATTATGAGGGATATAGAGATTTGTATAAAAATCTTGTTATGCAGAATAGTTAGGTTTATAAGTGGTTTCAAGATAGTTAATTTATAGCGAGGTGGAGCAGTCTGGTTAGCTCGCGAGGCCCATAAAATCAAGGTTCGCTTGATTTCTTTAGGAATCTATGATTTCGGAGACCTCGAGGTCGTGCGGTTCAAATCCCACCCTCGCTATTTTTATAAAGCAGCAATTCTATGTTATGTTATGTCGGGACCGGGAGAGGGAAAAATAAAAATTGGGAAAGCTGATGTTTACATTCATGTTAAAGGAAAGTCTAATGCATTGGTGACACACGTTGATATTGAACTTGACGCATTGAATGAGATAATAAAACCTGGGGAAAATACTTATGTCGGAGCCAAAAGGGGCGGAGTTTTTATTGGCTTGAAGAAGGAGATGATACAGAGAATTGAAAATTCTCTGTCCCCTCAACTCCAAGAAAGAGTTGACAAGGAGTTGAAGGTTGCCCGCGCTGAAAAGAGGATTAAAAAATGAAAAAAACTAACTTTTGGAGATATTTGATATGGGTTGTTGTAATAGTTGCTTTGTTCACAGCTATAGACTTTATTGTTCATTTTAGTGTTGATTATCTTGAGGTTTATTATTACCCAATCCCGCAGTCTTTGAAATTTATATCAGAAACGCCATTGGTTTGGTACGCTATTGGAAAGTTCCTTGGAGCTGTGGTAATTGGAGCGTTATTGTTTCCAATTGTGAAAAGAATTCCAAAGATATGGGCAAAGAGTTTTGTATTCACGATTATTATAATTTCTTTGCTTGAAGTAAGATATATTCTTTCAGGATACTATGGAAATTTATGGCATGTTTATAACTTTATACAGCATGGAATTGCTTTGCTTGTGGTTTCTTACTTAATATTCTGGAAGACGAAGGCTGCTGGAGCATAGAATTTAAATATTCTATCTTCCTGTAATAAGTGATGGATGATTCCAAGGAGATTCATGAAGAGATATTACACTGGGTGGGCAAAGAGTTTAAGGAAATATTAGATGAGTCCGAACAGGCGATTTATATTTATGTCTGTGACAGGCATAAGTTATGCAATAAGAGATTCTCTTCAATGTTGGGATATAATTCTCCAGAAGAGTGGGCGATGAAAGAGGAGATGCTAAGCGATGTCACAGATGAAGATAGAGAGGCGCTTGTTTCTGCATACCAAAATGCAATGGAAAATAAAATAGGCTCCAGCATAGATATATCATTGAAAAATAAAAAGAATGGGAATTTTATAAAAACAAATGTAATACTTGTTCCATTAAGCTATAAAGGAGAGCTGTTTGCTCTGCACTACATAACGGAAATTTAGAATATCAAAACAATTAAATATATCTTGTATTAGCTAATAAAATGTCAAATTATATTTTTAGTTCTGAATCAGTCGGGCCTGGGCATCCTGATAAGCTTTGCGATCAAATATCTGACGCTATTTTAGATGCATATTTGTCAGGAGATAAAGAAAGCAGAGTTGCAGTTGAATGCTTTGTTAAAAATGATTTGCTTGTTATTGGAGGAGAAGTTACATCTAAGGCTGGATTAACAAATAAAGATATAGAAGAAATAGCCCGAAAAACTATAATTGAAATAGGGTATGATAAAGATAAATATGGCTTTAACGGGCATAACTGCAAAATACAAATTGTTTTGTCAAAACAATCTCAGGATATTGCCCAGGGAGTTAATATTTTGGAAAATCATGAGCAGGGAGCGGGAGATCAGGGGTTGATGTTTGGATATGCTACAAATGAAACTGCTGATTTAATGCCTTTGCCGATAGATTTGGCGCATAAACTGGAAAGGAAGCTGAATGAAGAAAGAAAGAAAGGCGAGATTAATTATTTAAGACCTGATTCTAAATGCCAGGTGAGCGTTGAATATGTAGATGGCAAGCCTTCCAGAGTTCATACTGTTGTTTTATCTGCACAGCATGATGAAGAGATAAATTCAGAGATATTGAAGAAGGAGATTATTGAAAAAGTGATAAAAGAGGTTTGCTCTGAATGGATAGATGAAGATACAATATACCATATAAATCCAACAGGAAGATTTGTCATTGGCGGGCCGGCAGGGGATACTGGATTAACCGGGAGAAAAATAATTGTTGACACATACGGAGGATTTGGAAGGCATGGCGGAGGATGTTTTTCAGGAAAAGATCCGAGCAAAGTTGACAGAAGTGCAGCTTATGCTGCGAGATATATAGCAAAGAACGTTGTCGCTTCGAAATTTGCAGACAGATGCGAGGTGCAAATTGCATATGCTATAGGCATTGCAGAACCTGTTTCTGTTTGTGTAAATTGTTTTGGAACAAATAAAATACCTGAAGAAGAAATACTTTCGCTGATAAAGAAGAATTTTCCATTAAAACCCAAGGAAATAATTGAAGAATTAAATTTGAAAAATCCAATTTATAAAAAAACGGCCTGCTTTGGGCATTTTGGGAGAAATGATCCTGATTTTAGCTGGGAAAGAATAGATAAAAAGCTGTTCTGACTGCAGGCAATAGTGAATTATCTTTCTTAGGTTTAAGACTTAAGATTTTTTATGTTAATGAAAGGCTTTAAAGCTTTAATAAATATAATATTATAGGAGGTTAATGTGTTTTATTCAAACAAAAGAGGTTTTAGCGGTATTATCACGGCGGTTCTTATTATTTTAATAGGAATTGCTGCAGTTGTCATTATCGGCAGTTTTGTATTTAAGATTGCTTCGGAGTCCGCCAGCGTAGGGGAGTTTAACATTACAGCTTTGACTGCTCCAACTGCTCCGACTGTTCAATCAAATCAGGAAATAACATTATCTGGATATCCTTTTTTTGGAATGAAGATAGAAAGCGTGATAAAATACGGAGATTCCATAAACGTAACTACGACTGGGGCTATTTATTCTGTAAATTCAACGGCAATACAAATGTGGAGGAGAATTGACCCAAAAACAAACACGGACAATCCCAAAAAGGTTGGTTTAATTACTTTTGATAAAAAGATTGAAGAGCTTGAGATAACTGAGGCTAACAGGGAAGAGGTTAATATAACAAGTACTTGGGTTGATTTGCAGTTTAATTCTGATTCTGTCTTTTTTATAAGGTCTAAGGAGGATGTTGTTTACAGCCATATAAATCTTATAGAACGTTCTGAGTTTGACTGGCTGAACTGGAATAAAGGTTCTGGTGGGAATAGAACTTGGACTGATAGTTATGGAGGATCCCTGCATGCTGAAGTTCTTGGTAGTATAGAGACTGATGATACAGACGATGATAAGACTATATTTTATACAAAAGAAAATACTATAACTGCACATATGGTATTTCCGGCAAGACCTTTTAATTTTGAAGGATTATATGGAGCAAATTCCAGACCGCAGGTTCTTGGCTTAAGAGGTGTAAGAGTAGATAATTTAATGAATGAGTGGGATGGGGTGGAAACAGGACAAACTTTCTACGAAAAAAATGAATTTGGAGTCATTAGATTATGGGCAGATAGTTATAAGCCTAAGGCAGGCACCCAAGATTATCCATTTCCAGTTTACTTGGAGGAAGAAGGTGTGATGGGGTATGAATTTGCTAATGTGGATGAGATTAATTCTTTTGTTCTTATGGCACATCAGCGCGGATTTAAAGTTTTGTCTTATATTTATTTTCCTGAAGGAAGTAATGTTGGAACACAATGGAAGTATCCTTCTGGAGACAAAGCTGGAGAGTTTCAAGATAAAGAAGTAACCTTGCAATGGATGAGAGGTTTTCAGGATGAATTTAATCTTGACGGCTGGTATCTTGATGGGGCTACCATTGATGGGACTGGAAATTTTCTTATAAACTATAATTTTATCAGGCAGTTAAGGAGAGATATTGGAGATGATGGAATAATCTATCATCATAATTCAATTGACGCGTGGACTGGAAAGACTACTTTGAAAGAGGGAGGGGACGGCAGAAGAGCGATTTTTATAGACACTTACGGGGATTATATGCTTGCTGGAGAGTCTGGTGTAATATTAGATAATCCAAATGATCCGTACTTGCGATTCTTTTCATCAGGGTATGGATTATCACAAGCATATGGATCTCACAAAATTTCAGTTAATCCTCTTTATCAATCTCCTATAAGATCAGAAGAAAGAGATAGAGTTATTAATAATATTTATGGCGTGGAGATAAAACAAGACTACCAGAATAATGATGTCTGGCTGACTGGGATTTTCAAGAAATTCTATGATATAAATAAGGGTAAATATAGTCAAGGAGGATTTAATCCAAATCCTATTTGGAAAGCAGACTGGTTTGAGGAGATTAATGATGTTATAGTTGAAAAATCGGATGGGGGCGCGACTTTAAAGGTAACTTGGACTACTATACCTGACTTGACTGACAGCAATGTTGCTTATGTTAAAAAAAGCATGGATGGACTCGGAAGGGAAATAAGTGTAGGCTCATGGGAAAGTGTTGGTCTTGGGAATAATGAAGATAATGGACAAATTATTAAACCAGAACTTACAACAAATCATGAGATTAAATTAACTGGGCTCAATAAAGATTACAAATATGATTTAAGAATCCGCTCAATGAAAAATGCCGGAACAAATGATGAAATAATCT
>CAYNKB010000012.1:0-15187 GCA_964397725.1 Candidatus Woesearchaeota archaeon
CAATCCCAACCTTTCCAAAACCAGTCTCTACAAATCCATCATGCCCAATTAAAACAGTTCTCTGAAAACCGCTCGTGTTTGAACCGTCAATCACAGTCTTTCTCATTATCTGCGCTATCGGATAAATCTCGCAATTTAACAATAAAGCTACCCTTAGAGCTTCATTCAGAGCATCCTCATCTATTTCTCTTGGAGGCTCCTCATCTAATTCAACAAGCGAAATAGTATCATTATACCCTTGATAAATAAATTCCTTATCCAAACTTGCCTCATATTCAACAGCCGTATCTATCTCCCCAGTCTCGCCTGCAACTTTATGCAATTTCCTCCTAATCTCATAATCCGGCTTCTCGCTCCTTAGCAAGCTCGGCGTCCTTGAAAATAATTTCCCCGTATCAAGCTGCTGATGAATTTCCAATCCGGCTTTCAATCCAATTTTCTTATAATCCATATCATAACAATAAATTCAAGATTATTAAGTCTTATGTTAAAATACCTCTATCCCTTAAAATTTCAGTCTTAAATTCATCACTAGGAGCATACTTCAAAGAAGGCAAGACACTAAATTGAACAAAATTATCAAATTCCATATAATGCAAATCCTCTGCCCTGTTCAATAAGCCATCTAAAACCTGCAATCTTTTATCTCTCGGAACGCTCTCTAAAACCAAGGAAGCATCTTGCAAAACTCTTGCTATTTGATATTGGTCCTTGCCAAAATCAATTTTAATATATTCTTCAACAGCATCTAAAGCTTTATTCACAAAATCATTATCCAAATTAGAAGCTATGTTAAGTCTTGGAATGATGGTTGAAAATAATTTTACTCCCTCTTCAAAATTTACAGATCGGATAGACATCGCCTTATCCAATAGTCTAACAGGCAAGTCCCCTAATTTGGGGGAATAAATGCAAGCCCCATACAACTCAGCCAGATTTTCCCTATCGAAACCCATAGGATAGACCATAGCCACATCATTATAATCCTTGACTCTTCTGTCTTGAGGATAAGTAGACTTTGAAACAATTAAAAGTTCTCTGCTTGGAACTACAATCTCCCTTCCGCGAACAGAAACTCCCTTAACATTTTGCAATAAATCATCCAAAGAAAGTTTTATTCCTGTTTCAAAAATATTGCTCAAAGAGGTGCTATGAGCTGGATATCTTTTGTCGCTTTTCAAAACTAGCAAATCCACATCCGAAACTTCTCTTAAAGGTTCAGCCAAATATGAGCCGTTTAAATTTTTATAGTCCTCCTGTAAAACCCTGACAGCAGAACCTCCGAAAACAACATAGTTCAGACTGCCCTCTTCCATCTGAGGATGTTTATCAACAAAGTCCAACAATACAGATAACATAAATTAAAACATACAAAAATACTTATAAACCTTTCCATATTTAACTACCCAAAAGTTACAACTATATTCCGATAATATTTCCTTCTTCAAACTGCAAAACCTTTTTAACATCTAAATGCTAAATTCTAATATGAAAAAAAGAGTTGGTCCTGTCCATCATCCTTTGATTATCCAAAAAAGGTCCCTTGGAGAAAAAGCATCAGACACCCTTGCAGAAATCATGGGCTCCTGGCTTTTCATCATAACATTCTTGATCTTCCTTGCAATATGGATAACAGTAAATGTTTACGGTTGGCTTAACAGCTGGGATCCTTATCCATTTATCCTATTAAATCTCGTCCTGGCTTGCCTTGCATCAATCCAAGTTCCCATAATCTTAATGTCACAAAACAGAGAAGCCAAAAAAGACAGATTGCGTGCAATATACGACTACGCCGTCAACAAAAAAGCCGAAAGAGAAATCCAGGAAATTAAATTCCAATTAAACAGAATTGAAAGAAAACTCAAATAACTATCTCTCGCAATATCCGCCTAATAAAAATGTTATTACCTTCTAAAATAATTTTATATTGTGTTTGTTAATTTTGTATAATTACACTCTTTATACTTAGTTTATCCAGATAAAAATCTGTAAATATTAAAAAACTAAATACACCATCATTATCATCAGTATTAAATTATCCATCTTCTTCCATAAAAAACAATTTGGCTACTTTTCATGCCAAACTAAATCACTTATTATCTCTTTTTCTTTCCAAAAAACTTGTCTCTGAATATTATAACATAAAGTAGAACTATCAAAACAACTGCAGCAACCCCATTCTTCAAGTCAAAGAAAGGCAGAATTACATTCGGCATCCCGCATCCCGCCTGCCGTGGTGGTCCATCTGGGCACTGAGCATCATCAACACAATTATTTCCATTATTATCACATAATTTCCCATCCTCATGATAAACTTCGTTGCCAATATTTTCCCCTCCACATGGTGTATCTATAACTACATCCCACTTGCATAACTTCTGTTCACTCTCCTCACACTGACTGTCTCCATTATCTCTAAATTCTCTTACGAAGTTGCATTTATCATTAAGCCATTCACACCCGCACCCAACGTAACATCCTGTTGTTAAATCTACCTGCCCACAAACATCTTCATCATAGCCTTCGTGATTCACTTTAACATTCCAAAAGTCAGCAACACAAACATCCTCAATAGTATAGTCATCGCAAGTGTCAGGATTAGGATCCTCCGGATTATCAGAATTTTCAACATTCAAAATAAGAGGATTGCTCTTATCCGCATAACTATTGCCCGATGAACTCGTCTCAAAATAAAATGTTGAAGGATCTTCATTTCCTCCAGCCTCCATATCAGCAGGAGTAATCTCCCATGAAGCTATTGCCCTCCCGTTTGAATTTACCTTTCCAATCAACTTATTGTCTTTATCTATTGTTCTTATAGGATCATCCGGATTCAATAAATCATCCTGCTCATAAATCTCAAATACAACTTCAGAATCAACTGGAAGACTAGGTGGAGTATACGCAACCAACAGCACAATATCATTCAAATAACTTTGACTTATCTTATTCAAAATAGCATCGGCCCAATAAGCCTCGAGCTCAACCTTGCATTCAGAAGAGCACCCATCTCCATCATCAGTTCTTCCGTCGTCGCACTCCTCCCCCAAACCCACATCTTTATTTCCGTCCCCGCAATACGCTCCAAGAATACAGGCATCCAATCCACTTCCTGAATTATACAATGCAGAAACCTCCGTATCTGTCAAAGCCTTATTCCAAATACTAACCTCATCTATCTTCCCCTTAAACCCTGTTCCCCACAATCCTATCATTAAATCATTTGCAGTAGTTGAAATAGTCCCTGTTGCAGTTTTAGTAAACTTTTTATTGCCATCGATATAAAGAGTGTGAATCTCATTTGTTCCAGATCTTTTCAAAGTAGTCACTACATGTCTCCAAGCACCATCCCTTGGATATGGAACATTAACTGCAATAGATTGTTGATTACTATTTATCCAGTAATAATTAAAGAGTCTATCAGTGTTCCAAATCTGCATAGCATACTCTCCATTCTTATAAAGAATCTTATTAATAACTTTAGTTGCTTTTTCATCTTTTACCCACAAAGAAATGCTAAATTCTTCCTTCAAGCTTATTGAATCGCTGTCAGGAACAGAAACATAATCTCCATCTCCATCAAAAGTCCCAGCCTTTCCAATCTTCCCTCCATCTATAGTATTAGCATTCCCAAAACTCTTTCCATCATTAGTATTATCAGAACTGTCCTTGACCTCTCCAACAGCTCCTGTCCATGAACCCTCATCAAATCTCCAATATCCTGCCGGCCCGTTAGCTCCCCTGCACTCCAAAGTGCTCTGCGCTATGCAATCGCTTGGACAACTGTCTCCATTCAATCTGTTTCCGTCGTCGCAAGTCTCTCCTGTTTCTACAATATTATTCCCACAAACAGCCTGCTCTGTCTGGCAAGTGCTAGAACAACCATCTAAATCAGCAGTATTTCCGTCGTCGCAAACTTCCCCCGTTTCTATTCTTCCATTTCCGCAAATAGGAGATGTACACGTCCCAGTACATAGCGTTTTATCAAATTTGCACTTATTACTCCCACTGCTGAAACAGCTCAAAGTTCCTCCAGTAAATCCTCCTATATCTGAACAAGCCAGTCCCCCAAGATTCGTCCCGTCGCACTGCTCTCCATTATCAATAGCCCCATTCCCGCAATTTACAACCTCATGACAATCATAAGTTAAACTTTTAACAGTATAATGAAATTTAGCTCTTAATGAAGGTCCAAATCTTCTTAATTCAGCATCAGTCTCTTCTCCTTCATCCCAAACATAATTTCTTCCTTGAGATATTCTGGTTACCATTGGCTTATCAGTTCCAGAAGTAATCATTAAAGGTTCCTCAACACCACTACTATCAATATAATAAAATGTAAAAGTCGTTCCCACTCTCGTAATCCTTAAATTTCCAGCAATTCCTGAAAAAGTAGCCTCCGTTGTTTTAGAATATAATGGTGAATCCTCCTCATCATTTCTATTCATTGCTTGATGCTTATCAATATCATTAATATAAGTTGCTTTTACTTTAACAACATCTTCTCCTCTTATCTTAACAATCTGAATATATCCTCTTTGTTTTTTTCCTCCAGAACTGCCGCCATAATAAGAATCAAGCCTAAACGCTCTTGAATTTCTTTTTGGAGTTCCAGAACCAAATACCAAAGAATCAAAATCAACATTAATATCAAAATTTCCAGTCAACTCCTTTTTATCAGAGATTCTCAAGCCAGAAACTCCATAACCTTGCTCTGTAAACAGTTCATAATAATCAGCTCCTAATTTGCTAAATTCTGCTAAACCTTGATCTCCTCCCCACCTATCCTCAACCCAACTAATATCCTGAGTGGTCCAAACAGGAAAACATTCCTGCGTTGAAGGCTGCTCCAACAGCCCATCTGAATCACAACCATCTCCATTTAATCTGTTTCCGTCGTCGCACTGCTCGTCACACTGTTCTCCGCTGGGTAAAGGAATCACATTACCATTACTGCACAATTGACCATCTAAAACACCATTTCCAATACATCCATACGGACCGCACTGCCCGGAAGCACATACCCCATTATAAACATCCATTACACCATTTCCAAGCCTGACAACCCAGCACTGACTTCCATCCCCACCCTGACATCTATCAAGAAGTTGTTCGCCCGCAAGTACAAAAGGCAAAGCTAGAAAAATAACCATGCAAAATAAAATCATCTTTAAGTTAATCATTGTGGACACCAATCCTGTTCCGGATCAACAATCTCGCAAAAGTAACTATAAATCTGACTGCACGTACCAGTTCTAAATTCTCTCTTAGAAGAATGAACTATCTTTGAATTAGGAATAAATTTATAATAATCCTTTCCACCATACTGATACAACTCTCCCTTTATGTAGCTTTTTCTTAAATCAAGGCAATTCAAGGCCGTGGCTACAGATGAAGATGAAGAGCTTGCAAAAAAAGAAGGATAAGTGCCTTCCTCTTCTTCAATTAATCCATTATCAAATGTATAAGAGGCTACTGAATATGTACACTGATAACCACATCCTGGATCGCCTTGTATTACAATTACATCATCAGAAACACACTTATCCCATACCCATTCGTAGTAATAAGGAAATACACTTCCCTCGTCACCCTTGCCAGCACAATATCCTGAAGAAGGTTGGCTGCAAGAAGGCATGTAATATCCGTTAAAATTATTAATACCATTATGGCCTACGCAATCATTGCAAATACCATCTTGAGAGTACCCATCAATACCTCCATATCCATTACCACCGCCGACACTATAAATCTTATTTAAAACATTTTCATAACATTCGAATCCATCTTTAGAAAAAGAGCCATGAGACTCATAACCACCCGAAGGACCATTAGGACCATATATAGGTTTATAAGAATAACCTCCGCTTGTAACACAATCCCCATCGGAAGAAAACATGCCTATTTGTTTTGCCTCTGGAGTATTATAATAAACCCAACCATTTAACATTAGGTCAAAATGAGAATCCAGCCTCATAGAAACCTCTTCATAGCAAATTCCATTTACATCTGGGCTATAATAAGGACCTGGACTACTTGACTGAGAAAGATAATTAATGTTGGCAAAAGCGGGATAAGTAATACAAGGCCCCCCACAAGAAGGACTATATGTCCCTCCCCAATATTTTCCAGTAATGGGAGTATTTGCACTAACAGCAGAAGAACTGACACAAACAAGATTATTTAAAACTCTATCATACACCTTAAAACCATCAGCACCATTAGGACAATTATATCCACCACCAACACAACAACCAGTAAGATCCTCCGCAGATACTAAATCTAGCTGAAACAACACAAAACCCACAAATAGCAAAACTAAAATTAATTTACGCATTTGTCCCTCCCTTTAAGCAAATCTCTTTAACCTTTGAATCCTCAACTTCTTCACAATACTTCAAATCATTTTCAAGAGCCATCTTCATAAAACAAGTATCAAAGGAAGAGATAGAAAAAGACTCCCCAGAATCTAATTTAAGAGTATAAAATATCTGCTCCTCGTTTTTAAGTTCATTGCAAAAATCAGAATTCCCCAACTTAGACTGCACTGCAATCCTGCAAATAGTATTCTGATGCGCCCCAAAGCCACCATCACACCTCGTTAAATTTTTTTCTTCAACAGCTAAAACTAATTCTTCAGAAAAGTTCTTTGAAAAGACATAAGAAGAATTTATATTTGTAATATTACCAGCAAAAATTACCTTTTCTCCATCAACAACATTATCGCTTCCTCCGAGAACCTCTTCAAGGTCAACACCCATGCTGTTATTCCCCCCAATAATCCCAATCGCCCTCAAATCCCCGTCAATAACATACCAGCTCAGGCTCCCCGCAATTGTGAATATCAAAAATATAGCCGTTAAAATAAAGAAAGTCCCTATCCATTTATCCCATCCAGCCAAAGCCGAAAATCCCTCCATTGCCCTGTCAACAAGCTTTTTATCAACCCCTTCCTTCAATAAGTATTTTCTAATCTCCCCAAGATGATATCCCTTATCCAAGCCATCGCTGACATCTTCCTTTAACTCGCTTAAAACACTCTTCTCACTCTCGCTTTCAGAGAAGTCCTCCTCTTTTATCACCATCAATATTAGCTAGTATTTTCAATTTAAAAGCTTTTACAAAACCAATTAAGAGATTAATATCTTCCAAATAGCTCTTCAATTAGACTCTTAGTTGTATAAATCTTAATCTTATCTTGTCTTTCAAAATGGGCATCATTGCTCCAAATTGCACTGCCAGGATAAGCTAAAGCACAAGCAAAAAAGATAGCATCATCCTTATCTATGCTTCCAATTATTTCAAAAGCTCGCTCCCTATATTCCACAACATCTTTTGTTTTTATTATCTTGACATAGCTCAACAAAGAAATTAATAACTCATCAAAATCTTCTTCGTATAACCTGCTTTTGTCTATCAATTCCTTTTTGTGTTCTTCTATTTCATCCAAACAAAATTCAGGAAGAAAAAAATTATAATCGGAACTAATAATTATCTCTCTAGTTGTACTATCTCTAACCAAAGCAGAAATAAGAACCTTGCTGTCAATTATTATATTCACTAAATCTTTTAGCCACGGCACTTTTTATCTTTTTTCCTATTTCTTCCACATCTTTTTCCGTTAACTTGCTCTTGTCAGCAATTTTATTCATTCTCTCAAGAGCTTCAACCCTGCTTTGAATTGCCTGCCTAGCTATCTCGCTCCATCTTATCTCCCTAAATCTTCTCATCTTTTCCATTAGTTCATCTGGAATTGACAAAGTCATATTCACCATACTTAACTATGTGTTAGCACATATTTAAACATTTCTAAAATATCTACAAAAAGTCCAAGCCAAGGTTTTCGTTGATTTCTCCCTCTAAATTCTCAAGCATCTTTTCCTTAACATTCTTCTTCTGCCCGTAATGCCCAAGCACCCATCCAAGTTTGACGAATGCAGTTTCCGGGAGCATATCTTCTAAAAATATAACTCCTGCATCCAATAACTCCCTTCCGTTGCTATAAACCAAAGGATCAACCCTCCCATATAAAGTCTGTGAAGTCATGCACACAATAAATCCATTTTTAATATGCTTTTTCAGTTTGGGAATCCAATTTTCCTTTGCCTCGCTGACAGGCAGATGCCCCAAACCACTCCCCTCAATTACAATTCCCTTATATTTTAAGGCATAAAAATCCAATACACTTGCATCCTGCCCAGGATAAAACTTCACCAATGCAATTTTATCGCTAAATTCTTTATCAAGTTCAACTTTTTCTGAATTTCTTGGCCTATGCTCTCTCAAAAATTCAACACCCCCTGGAAAAACTTTTGCAATAGCCTTAGAATTAATAACTTTAAAAGCGTCTCTTCTTGAGCTGTGCATCTTTCTCACTTTAGTTCCGGACATCGCATAGCAAAAATCATCATTTACCGATGCATGTCCAACTAAAACAACTTCGGCACAATCTGAAACTGCCATCCTTGCTGCACATTGTAAATTCAAATTAGCGTCGCTGCTCGCCCTATCAATGCTTCTCTGACTATATGTTAAAACAACAGGCTTGTTTAAATTTCTCAAAAAGAAAGATAATGCAGCGGAGGTATAATGCAAAAAGTCAGTTCCGTGTGTAATTATAACTCCTGAAATTTCCTTGTCATTTAGCATTTTCTCTGCAATCTCTGCAATTTTAATCCAGTGCTCCGAAGTCATACTCTCAGATGCCACCATAAAAGGAATTTCTATTTTCTTGACATTCACAATTTTAAACATCTCAGGATAAAACTTTGCAAATTCAGAAACATCCGTTAAATGCTTTACTCCTCCTGTTTTTGGATCAAGTTTAGAAGCAATAGTCCCCCCAGTAACAATCATTCCCACACTTGGAAGCCCTTTTGTTTCCAGCAATTCAATCTTCTCTTTCTCCTCTTTAAACTTTCTTAAAATCTTAAAATCCAGAATATTTTCTTTCGGAATTCCTATGTTATACCCTGACTTTAATTTCAATAAAACAATTCCATGTTCAGAGGTTTCCAAAACTCTCCCCTCAACTTCTCGCAAAGCCAGCCTGAATTTAACATAATCTCCAGCATTAAAAGTAAATTCTACCATCCTAATTTAACTGAAAAACTCTATAAAAACTTACTGAATTTTACAGCACCTTACAAAAACGCTATTCTCTCCCCTTGAATCTCCTATACATCCTTTCTCCTTCATTATACTATCACCGCTTGTGTCTCCAAACGTAAACGAACCGCACCCAGTCATTGCCCACTTGTCATTGCAATCTAAAACAGGTCGAACATTCCCGCTACTGGAATCTGTATTAAGACTTGCTGTAAACACCTCACTGAATGGATAAGTAACTCCCGTACTGGAAATTGATATTTGAGGATTTAAATCTAACAGCTTATTCTCTCCAGCAGTCATATCAGTGTCATCATTATAACTCCCAGTTACACATTCTAAAGGATGTCCAGGATTAGGATAATTCCCAGGCCCTTGAACAAAAGCAATAACACCAATCACTCCAGCCAAAACTAACAAAACTCCAAGAATGCCAAAGAAATACTTCTTTTCCAGTGTCACCTCAATCTTCATATCCATCAATATAAAATGAACTATTTAAAAGTTGCGTGACAACTTTTAAGCCACAAAAATCTTTCAGATTTTTGATGTTTAAAACTTTTCTCAATAAGCCTTGGCGATCCAAGCAATAGTTTCAGTTATCTCTCCAGACTTTATACAAGTTCCTTTTTTTCCAACTTCCTCAATTATCCTTGAAGTTGCCCCGCCGGTTTCATCCTTTATCTCTGCCTCAATACGTTTATCATTCTTCATATAAACCTTGACTATCTTCCCCTCTTTCAACTTCTTTTTTAATTCAGCCATATTTTTAGCAGAATCTACTCTTGAATCAAGAAATTTCTTTGCTTTCTTAAACAAATTTTCCTGTATTTCTTCCAGCAATTCAGAAACTCTCTTGTCTACTTTTGATTCTAAAACACTTTCCTTTTCTCCGGTGTCTCTTCTTACAATTGTTACTTGTTTTTTCGCCAAGTCTTTCGGTCCTATTTCAATTCTTATTGGAATACCTTTCATTTCCCACTCATTAAACTTAAATCCTGGAGAATAACCTTCTCTGTCATCTAAAAGAGTCCCTTGCTTTCCAAGCTTCTTTTTAATCTCCTGTGCTTTCCTCAAAACTTTATCTTTGGTATCATCAAAAAATATTGGAACAATAACAACTTTATTTTCAGCAATTTTAGGAGGCAAAACTAATCCTTTATCATCCCCATGAACCATTGTTAAAGCTCCAATTAGTCTGGTTGAAAATCCCCACGAAGTCTGCCAGGCAAGATGTTCTTTTTCATCTTCCCCTTTAAACTTAACATCAAAAGACTTTGCAAATCCCTGCCCCAAATTATGGCTTGTCCCGCACTGCAATGCTTTTCCGTCCGGCATCAAAGCCTCTACAGCGGTTGTTGTCTGTGCTCCTGGAAACTTTTCAGCCTCTGACTTCCTGCCGACAAAAACAGGAATAGCCAAAACTTCCTCAACCATCTTCCTATATTCTTCAGCCATTTCATTCATATCTCTATCTGCTTCTTTCTCGCTTCCAAAAACACAATGCCCTTCCTGCCACAAAAACTCTCGGGTTCTGACAAATGGCTTAGTTTGTTTTACTTCCCACCTTAAAACATTGCACCACTGATTAATCTTCAAAGGCAAATCTCTCCAGCTCCTTACCCATTTTGAATAAGAATCATAAATAATAGTCTCGCTTGTCGGCCTGATAGCCAATAATTCTCCCTCTTCAGTTCCTCTAACATAAGCAAGCTCAGGAGCGAAACCTTCTGCATGTTCAGCTTCCTTTTTAAAAAAAGAATCTGGAATCAACAATGGAAAATATGCATTTCTGACATTTCTCTTATTCAAAACTTTATTAAAATAATCTTGAATGCCTTGCCAGATAGAATATCCGTTCGGTCTGATAACCATAAAACCCTTTATAGGAGCGTAATCGGCAAGCTCCGCCTTCTGCACAACTTCCGTATACCATTCAGAAAAATTCTCGCTCTTCTTGGTGCTTATTCCCTTGCTTCCTTTTTCCTTATTCATCTTTATAAAATAACTCCTATATTTATTAAACCTTTCATAGTCTGATAGGCTTACGAGGAATTGAACCTCGATTTTAGGGTTTCTCCAGTGCATTCTCCGAAGCCCCACGTTCTAATCCTTTAAACTATAAGCCCAAAATATCAAATCAAAGGCTTTTTTAACCTTATTGAAGCCACCTTTTCTATAAAATAAAAAAGTCCTTTTCGTTTTGTTTGAGGACTTTTGGATGCAGAAAAACCCAAAGGGTTTCTTCTGAACAGAGAATCTGAAAGATTCTCTTGTGCTCAAAGTTGCATTCTGCATCAGCAACTTTGACATAAACCCTTTAACATAACGTAATTTATAGATATCAAAAAGTTTTTTGAGTTTTGCTTGAAACTTTTGGATGTCCAAGATTGCATTTCTGCATAGGCAATATTGGCATAATAAGATAAATATTGCCAATAATTCGCGATAATAAAATACCATATCAAGAGTAAGATTCTTACTAAATGTTTCACAACATATTAAGATATGAACTTGACATAACTTAATAAATCTAAATTTCCTGTTATGTTTAAGTTAAAAAAAGATGGTAAACAAAATAGCAGCGGCGTCTGCGCTGATAGGTACAATAATCGGAGCAGGAATACTTGGAATTCCATTCGTAGTCGTAAAATCAGGATTCTCTCTCGGAATGCTAAACCTCGTTGTTGCCGGAATAATAGTTATGATAATTTCTCTTTATCTTGGAGAAATAGCCTTAAGAACCAAAAAAAATCACCAGCTTCCAGGTTATGCAGAAAAATATCTCGGAAAAAACGGAAAGAGAATAATGATTCTAATCCTCGCATTTGATGTCTATGCAGCCATAATTGCCTACATGATAGGAGTCTCTGAATCCCTGTCCTTCCTTATTTTTGGAGATTCCGCACATACTCTTCTTTTAGGAATAGCTTTCTGGATATTTATGTCAGGGCTTACTTATGAAGGCATGCGGGCTTTAAAAAAAGGAGAGGAAATCGGAGTGATTTTAATCTTTATATTCGTCATTTCAATAACAATTTTATACGGAGGCAAAATAGAAACAGCCAATCTATCTTACAGCAACCTCTCAAATATATTTATGCCATTCGGAGTAATGCTGTTCGCATTCCTAGCATTCGCCGCCGTCCCTGAAGTTAAAAAAATCATAGGCTCAGAAAAAAAACACATGAAAAGAGTAATAATAATTTCATATGTTTTAACAGCTGTAATTTACGCCGTGTTTGCTCTTATTGTCGTGGGTTCGCAAGGCCAAAAAACTCCAGAATTGGCTACTTTAACTTTAGGAATGCCTTTCGTTGTCCTAGGAATATTAACAATGTTTACCTCATATCTTGCCTTGTCAATAGCCCTCTCGGACTCTCTAACAGAAGACTACAACTACTCAAGAAAAAAATCCTGGATTTTGACTATTTTCATTCCGTTGATAATTTTCATAGTCTTGGAAATATTTAACCTTGCATCCTTCACAAAAGTTCTTGGCATAGGCGGAATAGTCTCCGCTACAATGATGGCGACAATGATTATGCTTATGATAAAAAATTCAAGAAAAAACTCAGAGGTAGCTCCCCCTTATAAAATGCCCTACTCAAAGGAAATAAAATGGTTTTTCATAGCAATAATCCTCATCTTCGCTCTTGGCGGACTCCTTGAAGTTATAAATATAATATGATTATTTCAGCAGTTTAATCAAAACCTTCTTCGCAGCAGAAAAATCAGCACGCCTGTTGGTTTTCTCCATAATCTTTCCCATCAAATAATTCAAAGCCTTCTCCTCCCCTGCAAGATAATCTTCAACACTCTTCTTATTTTCAGCAATCACCTTTTTCGCTATTTTTTCCAGCTTTCCAGCATCGCTTATCTTTCCTAAAAAGTCCTTTGTGGGATCAAAGCTCTTCGGATAAAATTTATTTAATATTTGCTTTCCCTGTAATTCTGTTATCTTTCCTTCCTTCACTAATTTAATCAACTTCACAAAATCATCCACCCCTATATCAAGCTGCTCAAGAGTTTTGCTGTGATAATTCAAATGCCTTAGCAATTCTATCGTTACCCATGGCAGGGCAAATAAAGCATCAATTTGTTCTGCAACTTTCTCAAAAAATTCCGCGATATCAAGATGCTTTGCCAGAACTTCCGCATTTTTCTTGTCAATTTTATGCTTCTTGATAAATTTCTCAATCTTTTTTTCAGGTTTTTCAGGCAGGCTCCCTTTCAAATTGGAAACAAACTTCTCATCAATAACTATATCCTGCAAATCAGGATCATTGATAAACCTGTAATCATCCGCTTCTTCTTTTCCCCTCATTGAAATTGTTTTCCCGCTCGCAAAATCAAATCTCCTTGTTTCTCTTATGCTTCCCTCGCTTTTCTGCCTTTCAATTTCATATTCAATTGCCTTTCCAATGCTTTCTAAAGAATTTATATTTTTTATCTCAACTCTCTCAGTTCCTTTAACGCTGACATTCACATCCACCTTTATTCCGGCATTTGAATCAACATCTTTCAAATAAGCTAAATTATGTATCAGCTTCCCAAGCCAAGCAACAACTTCTTCCGCACTCTCAAATTCAGGGGCAGTAATTATCTCAATAAGTGGAAGCCCGCTTCTATTATAGTCAACTCTTCCTGTCTCCGGCTCCCACGACGCTGGATCTTCCTCAAGATGCATGCTCCATATTTCCTTTCCCAAAAAATTACCTTTAACTCCAATAGGCGTTGCTTTTGCTCCAGAAATTGTATTTTGATATCCTTTCGGCAAATCCGGCCAGTCATAATGCTTTCTCTTCCATCCCAATTTAGAATTTATCTTACATCCGAGCATCAATCCAATTTTAACTGCCTTCTTTACAGCCTCCTCATTTGGCAGCATTGGCTTTGCACCTGCCTGCCCTGTACAAATAGGACAAATCAGTGTATTCGCTCTTAATCCCTTTTCCCTGCTTGCTTTACATCTGCAAAACAATTTTTCTTTTGTAATAGGATAAACGTGAATTTCCAATCCAATCTTTCCCAAAAGTTTTTGCATGCCTCTAAAACAAATTCAATCTATAAAAATATTCCTAATTATGGTTAATTATCTTATTAGGTGTAATTGCCATAGATTATATTTATATAATCTCCAAATATCTTCTTTGAATATGAAAAAAATAATTATTATTGGTACCCTTCATGCTGGACTTACTCCAAAAAATGAACTGAAAGAAGTTCTTGAAAAATATAATCCAAATCAACTTCTCATAGAAATTGCAGAAGAAGATATTAAAAATAGAGAATTTTATTCTTATCCCCTAGAAATGGTTTTTGCATATGATTGGGCAAATAAAAATAAAGTAAAAGTAAATGGTTTTGATTTAAAAATTGATGTGCTGAGAAAAGGAATGAAAGAAGAAGATAATCAAAAAGTGATTGAAGAACAAAAGAAATTGATGAATAACTTTTCATGGAAAGATATGAATAAAGCTGAGAATCTCAAGAAACTTGATACTGATTCTGCTAAAAATCTTGTTGACTCAAAAAAAGAAGAAAAACGCGAGTTTGAAATGTTGAAAAATATTAAAAATTCTATGATTGATAATGGAAAAATTCTGATAATAACTGGATGCGGGCATCTCGATTTTTTTGAAAAACATATAATTAATGCCGTCTTTCCTTTTAGGTAATGATACAACAACTCTCCGTTCGCTCAGGCTCACGCACCCTATTTTCCAAATCTTCTCTGCCTGTCCCCAAATTCTTTAATCGCCTTCCTAAGCTCCTTTGCTCCAAAGTCGGGAAAATGCACGTCTGCAAAATAAAGCTCTGCATAAGCTCCCTGATAAGGCATGAAACCGCTCATCCTATTTTCCCCGCTCGTCCTTATAATAAAATCAGGATCTGGAATTCCATCAGAGTCTAAATTCTTCACAAAATCTTCCTCGCTAATCTCCTTCTTCCCAGACTTTAATATTTTATTTACAGCCCTTACTATTTCATCTCTTCCGCCGTAATCCAAACAAAGCTGAACATTAAAATCTTCATAATCTTTAGTTTCCTCCTCCAGCTTCTTCAACTCCAAAAC
>CAYNKB010000013.1:0-14552 GCA_964397725.1 Candidatus Woesearchaeota archaeon
AAGTTGAAAGAGGGGAAGGGGAAGGCGGAGCAGAAGACGCTGTTTTAGGACTTTTCTTTTTACCTTGTTCTTCTGTATCCGATTATATTTCTTCCGCTGAAAATTGGAACTTCTTCAGCTTTGTGCTTTTCTTTCTTGTTAAGAATAAGGAAAGCTGCTATTACAATTATTACTAAAGAGGCTATTGTTAGAACTGTGTTTGACAAAGCGGAGAGCTGCGCTGGGAGCGTAAACTGCGACTTAACTTGCGGGAACGTCAGAGCTATTCCTGAAAGCCCGATGATTGCTAGAATATAGCCAATAAATTTCTTTATCATGTTGCTCTTTTGTGCTAATTATAACTAATATTTATATATAAAGATTGTGTTATTTGACAATGGCTAGTTTTCTTCTAGATTTCCTATAATATCAACTATTAGAGATATTAAAATTGATATAGCACTTATTAGCAATCCTGGGATGTCCAAGGCATTAATTTTTATTAAGGCTATAATGAAATAAATGAAGACAATGAATTGAATTATTTGTGATAATATTTTCAAGTTATCTGACAATCTCATCTTATTGCAATAATATTCTTACTATTCCCCAAATTAAAAGGGAGATAGCAATTAATCCTAAAATCCAAGCAAGAATTTGAAGACCTGATATTTTTTTCATTAATTAATAAGGAATGGTTTGTATTTAAGATTTACTTAGGTTTTTATGTCAAAGTTGTTTATTTAGAATGCAACTTTGAGCATTCAAAAGTTTCAAAGATATAGGAAACTTTTTTATATTAAGCTTATTTTATTTTTAAATGGCTAGCTATGACTTAGTTGGGAACATTGCAATTGTCAAGTTTTCCAAAGGAATTAAGAAAGGAGAGAAGAAGAAATTTGGAAATAAATTGTTGAAAGAGCATAAAAATGTAAGGACTATTTTGGAAAAATCAGGGAAATTTTCAGGAAGATTAAGAACTTTGAAGACAAAGTATGTTGCTGGGGAGAAGAATAAGGAAGTTCTGTATAAAGAGAACGGATGCGAATTTAGACTTAATGTTGATACGTGTTATTTTTCTCCAAGATTGAGCACTGAAAGAGAGGAGATTGCAAAGCAAGTTAGAAAAGGAGAGAAGGTTTTAGTAATGTTTGGCGGAGTCGGCTTCTATGGAATTGTTATTGGCAAGAATTCAAGAATAGGCAAAACAGGAAGGATTGTTAGCGTTGAATTAAGCAGAGAATGCAATAAGCATGCTATTGAGAATGTTAAGAGAAATAAAGTTAGTGTAGAGATAGTTCAAGGAGATGTTCGGAGAGTAATAGGAAAAGGGGGGGAAATTAGCAGAGGATTTGACAGAATTGTTATGCCTAGGCCGAACTTAAAGGACAGCTTTTTGGATGTTGCTTTTTCCGTGATAAAAAAAGGAGGGATAATTCATTATTATGGATTTTATCACGAAATGGAATTTAAAGCCGGAGTTTTGGAAGAGCTGATTGAGCTTGAAGCGCGGAAAGCGAAAAAGAAAGTTAAGATTCTTAGTATGAAAAGGGCTGGGGATATTGCTCCTTATAAGTATAGGTATAGAGCAGATTTAAGAGTTTTAAATTAAATATTATGCAGTCTCTGAAGCTCTATTTGGTTGTTCATATTCTACCATCATTTGTCCGCTTCTATGTATCATGAATTTCTCTCCTGGAAACTCTCTATTCCAAATATATATTTCTCCATTTCCTCTATGTAATACCATAACATCCCTTATTAATTTAGAGCCTTGGTAATTAACAGGTCTGGTTGACAGATATATTGCTCCAATTTGAGCGAGTTCTTCTTCTGTTCCTATTGGGGGCAATCCTGTTTCTCTTGCAAAGTCTGCTAGGTTTTTTGTTATTTTCATAATTTATGCTACCTTCTTTGATTCGTTCATTGATACAAAATTGATTAAATCTTCAAGGCTTTTTATATGGTCGAGCACACCATTGTTTAATGCAAGGGTGGTATAGGCTGTTCCGTCACTTCTTTTTACTAAATGTATCTCATATTTATTATCAGATGTGTGTTCTACGTGTATATATGCTGTAGTTTTTCCTTTAATTTCTAAACCCATAGATGTCGGAGGAGTCCATGGTTGGTGTGGTTCGAATCCAGCTTCTATTAGTTCTTGATATGTAGGTTCATACATCATGGTGTTACTACCTTATAGTTAGTATTTAAATCTTTAGATTGCCTTAAATGTGAATTTAATTCTCTTAAAACTGCCAAGTCGTTGGCATGGCCGCTTCTATAGGTTTCTACTTTTATTCCATCAAGTCTTCTATCTAAAAGAGATATTGCTCCTAATCTGTCAACTATTGCGTGCCTGGCTATTTCTCCAAGGTAGATTTCTTTTCGCCTCCACTCTTCCAAGTTTTTTGGAGGTGTAAAGAATCTCGATTCTGTAAATCCGTGCCCAATACCATAAGAGGGGTAGGCAAACATTGCTATAGCGCTTGCCAGCTTCATTGGGAACCAAGAAGGTACGTGCTTTACGTAAGATCTCGACATAGATAATTCATTTTTGTATGATTCTGGAGTTATCCCTATTTCTACAATTTCTTCTCCTATTACTGGATAGTTTATTTTTGCTTTTATTACTAAACCAGATTCATTTGTCGGGAAGAATGATAACTTTTCTGTTTCAAATTTTTCATCCAAAGTCAATAGTTTTCTTTTTCTTTCTTGTTCTATTGTTCCCACTTCTTCTATTTTTTTGCATAAAGTATATTCCCTATCTTCAGGCAGGGGCACGGAGTCGATCGTTGTTGCAAAGCCAAGAGAGGATAATGCTTTAAATGACAATGTCGGATTTGTTCTTTCCAACTGAATTCTTGCGTTGTCTATGCCATAAGCCCAGAGAGTTGCTAAAATATGCTCTACTTGTATTACGCCTGCTTGTTCTTGTTTTAGGAAAATTGCCGATTGAAAATGTGATGCATTTTGCAAGTTTGCTTTTACTTCTCCCCTTTTTGTTTCAAAGATTATTCCTGTATCTGTGGGAGCTGGATAGATGGTTGCTTTTACTTTTTGCCCTCCAAATGATTCTAATCCCTCGTAATAGGTTTCGCTTCTTAATGTCTGTTGAAAATTCATCTGTTCTTTACTGATATTTCTCTTTTAAATCTTTAGATTTTAATTTCTGCCTTTACTGCTGAAGGGGCTTCACCGCCATGCCAAGTGAATCTTGGGCGGACTCGCATTGGATAGATTCTTTCGGAATTGTCGTCGAGAATTATTGCAGAGCCCTTTAGGGAAGGGAGGTCATCTAGCTGCTTTCTTATGCTTGATAAAATATAGGATTGCATTATTTCATTCAGAGCTTCTGTGTCTGCTCTGGATGTTACACGATGGGAGATGACTAGGTCTGACTGAGTCATAACATCTTTGTGAATCTGTCCTGGCTGTTGCGTTGCCAAAACTAAGGAAATTCCAGGCTGGCGCCCTTCTCTTAATAGTTGAATTAGTGCGTCTGTTGCAGGAGTTTTTCCTTCTCTTGGAAGAAATTCGTGGGCTTCATCTATGAATATCCAAACGAGAGGCTGATCACGGAAAGTTTCATAAGACAAATAGTCTTGCCCGCGCTGAAGTGCCTGAAGCTCCTCTTTTTTTCTGGAGTCAACACGGGATTGAAAAAGTTTTTTTGAGATTAGTGATATAACGAGGGCGCGGATGTTAAACGCCGAGGTTGAGGAGTATACAGAGGTGTCAAGAATTGTTGTGACTCCGGCAGTCACAAGGTCTGATATTTCTGTGCCTTCAAGAGTTTTTGAAAAGATTCCCCAGGAGTCTGCGGCGCTGAATAAAGAGAAAATAATTTCTTTTGTTTCTTTTGACGCCTTGTGGTCTTTTTCTGTTTCTTCCTGAATATCTGTTATTGTAAACTGAGAACGGGAAAGTTTTTCCATAATTCTTGTTATCAGAACTCCTGGGAGGGAGGTTACTTCTAAATTGAAAAGTGTTATCCAATCGTCTGCTTCCAGCTCCGACGGCTTTAGAGCGAAAGTTTCATCAAACGGAATTTGTTTTTCCTCGTATTCTTTTGCCTTTCCAAAAGGGACGAAGACTTTTACGGGAAGGTTTTTTGATTTGAGCCCCCATTCATGCAGGAGACGGGCGTCCTTTTCATTCTTAAATTTCATTGTCCAGAATATTCCCATTGTGTCAAATATTAAGGAGGCGATGTTGTTTGAGGTTTCTGCCGGGAGGCTGGAAAGCTCTTCTGCTATGACTCCTAAAGTATAGCTCTTCCCGCTGCCTCTCTTGCCCGCAATTAAAATTACATGTGAGCGGGCAATGTCTAAAAGAATGCGGTTTGACAAAGATGTGTAATTTCCCATTTTAACATAACCCTTGCCTATGTTTATTAGTCCAAGGTCTCCGAACTTTTCCTTGTCGCTTGAATCTCTTCCCAATATAATGTCGTATGGCATTTTCTTAGGAAGAAAAGAGATTTAATAAACATTGCTGAATATTTCATAAAGTTTTTAAAGGGATTATGTTTGTAGCTGGGATGCCGAGAAAGAAAAAAGAGAATTCTATGCCTGATAAGGAAGAGCTTGAGGAAGTTTTTAATGCTGAGAAGAAGGAGAAGAAGGCTTCTGACAGGCGTTCAAATAATGACAGCATGAAAAATATCAATGATGCTGTTGAAAGCGTGGAAAAAGAGGTTATTGAGATTCCTATAGGCAAGTTCCTTAATGGTTTTAATATGAATAAGATGAGGGAGAATCCTTGGATTTTGTCAACTTTGGTTTTGGGGATTGTTTTGATTTCTTTTTTGGTTTTTGGAGGGGGAAGCGGAGGAGTTTCAAAGGACACAGCAGGACAGAATTTGCTTGATTTTATCAATGCTCAGGGAAACGGGGAAGCAAGCTTGGTTTCGGTAGATAAAGAAGGAAGCTTGTATTCTGTTGTTGTAAATTATCAGGGACAGGACATTCCGGTTTATGTTACTTTGGATGGAAAGAATTTAGTTACTGATGTTGTTCCTTTATCAAGTGCAGAGGGTTCTGATACGGGAGGAGATACTGGAGGGGTCGTAACTATTGATGAAACTAAAATTGCAAATGCTCCTGTCAAAGGAAATGTGGATGCTCCTGTAACGATTGTTGAATTCAGCGATTATGAATGTCCATTTTGCGGGAAGTTCTACAGCGAGAGTTTTCAAGATATAAAGAAAAATTATATTGATACCGGAAAAGTCAAGCTGATTTATATGGACTTTCCACTGACTCAGATTCATCCAGAGGCACAGAAGGCAGCTGAGTCTGCAAGATGCGTTGGGGAGCAAAGGGGAGATGATGGATACTTTTTGATGCATGATAAGCTATTTGAAAATCAGCAGAGTTTAAGCATTGAGAATTATAAAAAGTGGGCGAGAGAGCTCGGAGTTAATGGTGCGGAGTTTGATTCCTGCCTTGACGATGGAAAGTATGCGAGCGACGTTCAGGCTGATGCAAATTACGGAGCAACTCTTGGAGTCAGCGGGACTCCGGCATTTTTCATTAATGGAGCCAGCGTCAGCGGGGCTCAGCCATATTCTGTTTTTGAGCAGATAATTGAGAGTCAGTTGGTTTAGACTTCATAATTATTTTTTAGAAGAGGTTGGGGTTTTAGAGAATGCCACTAATTCTTTATTATCTACCATATATTCAGGCAATAGGAAACCTCTGCCAAATATGTCTGTTCTTTTGGATTGTGTTTCTTTCTAGCGAAACTTTTATATTAAGAGAGTTGTATTGGAGTTTATGAAACATGAATTGCCAGATTTGCCTTATGAATTTAATGCGTTGGAGCCTTGGATAGATTCAAAGACGATGGAGATACATCACGACAAACATCATAAGGCTTATGTTGATAAGCTGAATTCTGCTTTGGAAGGATATGTAGGCTTGCAGGAAAAGAAAGTTGAAGACTTAATCTCAAATTTAAATTCAGTTCCTGAGAAAATAAGGAATGCAGTCAGGAATAATGGGGGAGGGCACGCTAATCATAGTTTGTTTTGGGAATTAATGACGGATGATGATGAGAAGAAGAAATTTGCAGGGGAGATTGCAGAAAAGATAGAAGAGGAGTTTGGAAGTTTTGAGGAGTTTAAGAAAAAGTTTTCGGAAATGGCGATGAATAGATTTGGAAGCGGATGGGTTTGGCTTATTTTGAGTCAGGGAGATTTAGAAATAATCAGCACGGCTAATCAGGACAGCCCAATAATGGACGGAAAGATTCCAATTTTGGGATTGGATGTTTGGGAGCATGCTTACTATTTGAAATATCAGAATAAAAGAAATGAATATGTTGAGAATTGGTGGAATGTTGTTAATTGGAAGAAAGCCAATGAAAATTATATCAAGGAACTTGACGAATAGTTCCTTGAGCATCCAAAAGTCCAAAATAAAAAACGCAAAGACTTTTTGATATCAACGCCAGCAATGAATAAGTATATAAATCAAAAAATTCTAATCTGTTCATAAAATTAAAGAGGTTTTATATTCATATATGAAAAAAGCGGGCAGAACTGGTTTACCTAAGTTTTTAACTTTTGTTTTAATTTTGATTGCTGTTGCTATTGCTTATTTTGTATGGTATGGAACTGACTTTAGTTTTTTGCCTGTCGCAGAGAATGTTACTGATGTCTTCTCCGGAAATTTGAGCGCTCATCTGGAAATACAGTCTCTTATTATCAACACGCAGGATAATACAATTACTTTTGATATAAAAAGAATTGATGGCTCCGGAAAGATTTCGGGGGTTTTAGTTGTTATAGAGGATGTTAATGGGAACAAGGAGGAGGTTCAGAAGAAAGTCAGCATCAGGGACTCGGAGCTTCATACATTCACGGTTTCTTATACTATTGCAGGAGTGATAGCAAAGGTTACAATATATCCTCTATATTCTGTCAAGCATAGCGGGTTTGTTAGGGGGGATCTTTATTCGGAATATACTTTAACGGAGACGGGAGACATTAATGTTGCTCCAGGCTCTGGAGATGGAAGCTCTGGGGGAGGGGGCGGAGGAAGTGGAGGTACAGGTGGAACTGGAGGAGATACTGGAACAGGGGGAACGACGCCAAGTAAAATAAACAATAATGTTTTCTTTGACGATTATAATGTTGATATTACTGGCAATCCTGATATAGATCAAAGCACGATAAGCAACGTTTTGTGGGATACGAGCAGCGGGATAATATCTGTTGGGCAGGTTGCACAAACAGGCTTGGTTTATGATGATTCAATTTTGGGGTATTGGAGCTTTAATGATGATTATAAAGACAAATCTTTAAACGGGAATGACGGCGCAGGAAATGGAAATCTTGCCTTTACAGCTGGAAAATATGGCAATGCGCTTTTGTTTGATGGAAATGGAGATTATGTAAGAATTCCAAGTGTTCCAAATCCAGGGAAAAGCTGGACGGTAATGGCTTGGGTAAAGCCTGATGCAAATTCATTAGCAAGCGGAACGAGAGGAGTTTTAGGAAGAGCCGCCGATGGAGAGCTGGAATCTGCGAATATAAATAACGCTTTGTATTTGGATAATAATAATTTGAGAGGGTTTTATGAATATGGCGCAGGAAGCAATATCATAAAAGATAGTGTCGGAATTTTGGAAGCTGGAAAGTGGTATCATATTGCTGGAAGAAGGAATGATTTTGCTGGAGATGTCGGGACATTCACTATTTTTATAAATGGGGTGAGGCAGGATACTACAAGTGTTGAGGGATTAGATACGAGTGATCCTAGCGGTTCAGTGGGTGGTGTTTTTGCGATAGGAAGAAATGGAGATATAGACAACGAATATTATTCGGGGGCGATTGACGATGTTGCCTTGTTTAGCAGGCCTTTGTCGGACGCTGAAATTGCAGATGTTTACAATAATGGATTTGCTGTTTCTCAGCAATCTTCGTATGGAGGAGGTTTTGCTTCTAATTCTATAATTACAGGAGAGGTTAGCGAAGTTAAAGTAGGATGGAGTGAGTCGGGAGGACAGGGTGTTAAGGTAGAAGTCAATACCGGAGGAGCCAATTGGTGTGTGATTTCAAAAGATGTTGCTTTGTCAGATGTTAATTGCCCATTAAGCCAGAATGTTAAATATAGAGTTACATTTAGCGATAGTACAAAACTTAATTCTATAAGCGTTTCTTGGGTTCCAAAGATAATTGTAAGTGCCTGCGGAAATGGAATTAAAGATGGAAATGAGCAGTGTGACGGCTCTGACTTTGGAACATTTGGGAATGGAGTTGACAAGTGTTCAGTTTATGATTCAATTTATGGCTCTGGAAGCTTGAAGTGTACTACTTGTACGATAGATGTTTCAAGCTGTTTGGCTCCGGTTCCGGTATGCAGTTTTGGAAATGCATATTGGGAGAAGTCAAATGCTGTCGAGGGGGATAATGTTAAATTATTTGTGGAAGGAAATTCTGCATGTGAGGGAAAGGAAGTTTCGTTTGAAATTAAAGAATATGACAGCGACCAAATATCAGGACCTGTTTCGCAAAATCCAACTAATGCAATAGTTTCTGCAGGAAGAGTGTCTACGACTTGGAAGAGCGAGTGGCAGAATGATGGTGGAGATCCTGAGTATTTCTTTTTGGCAAGATTGACTTCTGATTCTAACATAGGAATAAGAACGAATTATGCAAATTTGCTAAGTGTTTCAAAAGCTCCGGAGCCGGTGACTTGCGGAAACAATGTTGTTGAAACGGGAGAAATTTGCGATGGGGGCTCTCAGGCTTGCGATGTGAATGGATATTCCGGAACACAGACTTGCAATTCTCAATGTAATTCATGGAATAGTTGCTTGACAAGCGAAGGGTGTGGGGATGGAGTTATAAATGGGAATGAGCAGTGCGATGACAGCAATTTAGTTGTTGGGGATGGATGCAGTTCAGCTTGTTCAATTGAGAGCGGATGGCTTTGCACTGGACAGCCTAGCTTGTGCCAGAAGCCGATTTCTTTCCAGTTGATTGGATGGTGGAAATTGGAGGAATCTGGAAATTCATATGTTGACAGCAGTCAGAGTGGAAATGCGGGGACTTGCGTTATTCCTACGGGCTGTCCTCAATCTGTAACAGGAAAAGATGGAAAAGCCTCTTTGTTTGACGGACTGGATTATATTACTATTAACAATGTTCCAAATCCTGGAAAGACTTGGACTGTTATGGCTTGGGTAAAGCCAAATGCTGCGGGATTAGTTGGAATTGATGCAATTGTTGCAAGAGCATTGAATGGAGAGCTGGAATCCCAGAATGTAAATCATGGATTATATTTGAATAATGGAAAGGTGAGAGTATTTTATGAATATGGTGCAGGAAGCAATGTTAATCTTGTTGGAAATAAGGTTTTGCAGGCGGATAGGTGGTATCATGTTACAGCAGTTAGAGATGGGGTTTCTGGAGCTTTACGAATATATATTGATGGAGAGATTGAAACTTACAGCTCTTCTGCGGGATCGGCAAGTACGGCTCCGAGTGGCTCTCAGGATGGAGTTGTAGCAATTGGAAGAACAGGAGACTTTGACAGGGAATACTTCAGCGGAGCGATTGACGATGTGAGAATTTATAATTCTGTTTTGACACAACAGCAGATTAAGGAGATTGTTAGCGCAGGAGTAGTTATTCCAGCTCCAGTCTGTGGAAATAGCATTGTTGAAATAGGAGAGCAGTGCGATGATGGGAACACTGCTAATGGAGATGGATGCAGTTCAATTTGCTTTACAGAAGTGATTGAGCCTCCTCCTGTCGGACCTGTTTGCGGGAATAATATTGTTGAAACTGGAGAAATTTGCGACGGAGGTTCAAGAAGCTGTACTTTGGATACGAAGGCTGGGACGCAGACTTGCAACGCTCAATGTACAGGATATGGAAGCTGTGTTGTTTTCAGTACAGATTCAACAGGATGGACAAATTGGCATGAGGTAAACAGGGAAAAAATATTTGATTCAAGCAAGATGGTTAAGATTTATGTAAGTTCAAGCGGAAGCGACAGCAATGATGGATTGTCTATGAGCAAGACTATTCAAACGCTTGTTGGGGCGAATACTAAAGCAACGCAGATTGTAAATTCTGGAAAAGTCCCATGGGTTTTGTTGAGGCGTGGAGACAGCTTTAACGATGCGGATTCTTCGTTTACGTGGAGTGTTTCAGGCTCTTCTACGGACAATAAGGTTTTAGTTTCAAGTTATAGTGATCCTAACAAGCCTTCCAATAAGAGACCTGTTCTTAATACTAAAGTCAGTTTGAGCAACAGCAGAGATATGAAGCATGTGGCTTTTGTTGGATTGCACTTTAATGGAAGGGAATTTGACATGATTCCTGGAGAAAAGGTATTTGATGATATATTATTTGAGGACGATTTATTTGATAGTGTATATATAGAGATGAGTGCTCCAACGGACTTTCCTGGAAATATAAAAAATATAGAGATAAGAAGGTCTGTTATAAAGGATGCTTATAGCAGTAGTTCAAGTGAGACTCATGTTCATGGGTTGTTTGCGAAGGGTGTTTACGGATTAAAGCTTATTGAGAATGTATTTGACAGAAATGGATACTTTGGAGGAATAGGAAATTATGGGTGGAACAATAATCACAATGCTTACATACAGGCGAATAGCAGAGATCTTACAGTTATTGGTAATATATTTTCAAGAGCTTCCGCTCACGGCATACAAGGAAGGGCAGGTGATAGTAACATATTTGATAATAATTTGTTTGTCAGAAATCCAATTGGATTTTCCTATGGATTCTTGCAAGGGGGTTCTGTTGAGAAGATACAGCCTTATACTACTGGAAGAGTTGTTAATAACGTTGTGTTGCAAGGAACCAATATAGAACGTGGACCTTTTGCAGTAGCTCTAGGATTGGGATTCGAAGTGGGAAACTTAAAGGATGTTGTTATATCAAAAAATATAATTGCTAATACCGCAGAAGGGGAGAAGTATGCAGTTAGCTTTCAGCAGGCAGATTATATGTCGGGATATCATAATGTTGAGTTTAGTGATAATATTGTTTATCGTTGGGGCGGAGGATTGCGTTTCTCAGACGCCGATGGAGAGGAATATTCAAATGTAAAAATTGCGAGAAATCTTATACAGCAGGCAAATAGTGATGATAGAAATCCTTTAATCTGGTTTGAGTTTAGTAAGGAAAGCTCTATGTTGAGTGGATTTAGTTTTGTCAGCAACGTGTTTTACAATACGATAATGCCTCAATCTCAATGGACTATGTGGGGACCAGAAAGATCAAAAGCTGAATCTGTGTCAATACAGGAATACTTTACAATAACCAAGGATACTGGAAAGGTGCAAAACGTAGCCTTTGTTGATCCAACAAGGTCGGTTGAAAGGTATAATAAAGAAGTTTTGGGAGGAAGTGCGAGTTTTGATGAATTCATAAATAAGGCAAGAGACAGAGAATATGGAACTTGGCCTACAGAATTAAGTGCGGTTGCTGTGAATGATTACATAAGAGGGGGATTTGCTTTCTCTGGGACTTCGCCATTAACTGGGGGAGTAGTTGGGGATGGGGAGCAAGCATCTTTATGGAGCAGTTTTGTTGATTGGGTCAAAGGCATATTTGGTTAATTCACTACTGGAGATTTGTGAAAAATTTATATAGATATTAAATATCTTTTTAAATGCAAAAGTCAGGGAGTTTTTATGGTTTCTATTAATAAATTGAAAGAGAAGCATTATGTATTGGCTTATTTGGCTGTTTTTTTGATTGTTTTATTTGCCGTATTTTTTAGGGACACTATTTTTACAGGATTTAATGTTCTTGAAGAGGAGCAAGTTAATGTTAGTTTGCCAAATTTAAATATAAACTCAGCTGTTTTGGAAGAGGAATCTTTAATTGTGGATGTAAGGGCTATTAACAGGACTGATTTGATTACGGGCGTTGGTTTTATTTTAGAGGATGAAAATGGAGTGCAGGAGGAAGTTGAGTTAAATGCCAGCTTTAATGAAACGGAAACAAATACTTTTAGGATAACTCCGAAGAATTTGTCTAAAATACTTAATATTTATGTGAGACCGATTTATTTATTTAATGGAGAAAGTTTGGAAGGAGATTTTTCTGAATCTTATGCTATTGAGGGGGAAGAAAAAGAAGATGATATTATTGTTGCTTCTTTTTCTGGGAGTTCTGGGGGTGGAGGAGGTGGAGGTGGAAGTTCTGGAGGTGGTGGGGGTGGGGATGTGGTTGCCGGAGACTCTAGTGTGCAGGAGATACAGGAATTCTTTTTTGATGATTTTATTGTAAATATTACTGAAAATGGAAATTTGAATCAGAGCAGTGTGGAAAATGTCAGCTGGAATGGGGCAAGTTCTTATAATCTTTCAAGCGGGTTATTTTCTTCTAGTGAGATAAATACGCAGGGGGAGTATAATGAGCTTAGTTTTGAGATTCTTGGAGATAATTTAAGCTTGTCTGTTATGCTGAATGACGACGACAATTGGTGCAGTCTTTCAAACGCATTGTCAAATAGCTCGTGTTCAGGGCATTTTACCAAATTTAAGTATAAGATGGAAGGCATAGGAAGCGCAGATTCTTTGAGATTTGAATGGAGCAATATAGACTTTCAGGAGACACAGGTTTGTGGGAATAATATTGTTGAAGAAGGAGAGCAGTGTGATGGCGGTTCTGACTGCAGTTTGGCTTGCTTGTTTGAGCCTCCTCCTACTGATTCTACTGGGTGGACTAACTTTACGCAAAGTGGAGATACAAGGATAATTTATGTAAGTTCAGCGGGAGACGACGCGAATGACGGGCTTTTGGAGGATAATTCGGTTAAGACAATAGGAAAGGCAAAAAGTCTTGTCAGGGATGGATTTCCGGATTGGATTTTACTTAATAGAGGGGATGTATGGAACGAGGCGATTGGAGCTTGGAGTTTATCGGGAAGGTCGGAGAGCGAGAAGATGTTAATTTCTTATTACGGGAATACTAGCAAATCGAGGCCGTTATTGAAAACAGGAAGTTCTATTGCTTTATCGGTAGATTCTAACGATGAAGTAAGTAATTTTGCAGTTGTTGGACTGCAGTTTATTTCCGGAAGCCAGGACAGGACTTTTGGAATAAAGTTTTTAGGTTATGGAGAAAATATTTTGCTTGAGGATATTTTAGTTCAGGGATATAAGGAAGGAATGATAGTTCAGTCTGTTTCAGGAATTGATAACTTTATTTTGAGAAGGTCGGAAATACTGGATAGCTACAGCGGTGACAAGGCGCAGGGATTGTTTTTGAAGAATATTCATGGAATTTTGCTTGAGGAGAATTTGTTTGATATGAGTGGGTGGAATCCTTCTAAGGGAGACGCAAGAGATGTGTTAAGCCATAATGTTTATGTTCAGGTTGATTCAACTAATTTGACAGCCAGGGGAAATATATTTTCAAGAGGGGCTAGCCACGGACTTCAAGCCAGAGTAGGGGGGACAGTTGAAGATAATTTATTTGTTCAGAATTCTATCGGATTGTCTTTTGGGCATGTTTTGGGAGGAAGCGATCCTGTTTCTGGTGGAGTAACAGGCAGGATAGAGAGAAATGTTATTGTTGAAAGCACGGATTTGACGAATACAAGCGCCGGAAGGCGCGGGCAGGGAATGGAAATTGGGAATATAAAATCTGCTTTAGTAACTGGAAATATAATATCAAGAGATTTAGGCGAGGGGAGTGAAAATGGGGGAGGGATTTCTCTTACTGATGTTGGAATTGGAGTGGAAAATACAAATATAACGGGAAATGTTGTATTTGGATGGAAGAAATCTTTGAATGTTAATGATGACCTTGGCTTCAAAAATGTTTTGTTTGCTGACAATGTTTTGCAAAGCTCTGATGAGAATCAGCCGTTGATAAAATACGGAGCGAATTTGAGAAATGGGAAAATAACTTATAAAAATAATACCTATTATAGTACATTACTTTCTAATTCGTGGTTTAAACCTCAAGGGAGCTCTATCGGATTTGTCCAGTGGGTTTTGGCTTCTGGAGATACAGGCAGTTTAGCGACGGAAAAGAGTTTTGCTGATTCAACAAGGACGCTTGGGAGCTATTCTTCATCTATTGGAGGCTCGGGGAGCGTTAATGGATTTCTGAACGAGGCAAGGAAGCAGGAAAAGTATAATTGGAGAACAGAGTATACTGCAGGCGCAGTTAATGATTATATTAGGGAAGGGTTTGGATAAGGATTTGTAGCTACTATTACCTTTCTTTAGAAAGAGTTATAAATCAGAATTATTAGTGATAGACATGGCTAAATCAAATGAAGAAAAAGAAATAATCTTTAAAAAATGCCCTATATGTAAGAAAGGAAAAGTTTCAGAAACTAATTCTAAATCTTTCTTGGGTTTGGTTAGTTCAAAGAATTTAATGTGTTCTAATTGTAGTGCTATATTCAAGGAAAAAGAAGGTAGGGAGGAAGAGAGGGTTTTCAGTTTAGATTTATCTAAAAGTAAAGAAAAAAATAAATATGACGGACAAGCTCTTAAGGTAAGTGAATGGGAAAGAGGTATTTCAGATTTTGATTTTTCAATAAAAAATCTTAAACTGC
>CAYNKB010000014.1:0-12086 GCA_964397725.1 Candidatus Woesearchaeota archaeon
AAGTAGATGACTGAAAGCTATAAATAAAAACTATAAATAAAAACTAATCATAATTATGTCAAGGAACTTGACAGAAAACCACACACTTTAGTGTGCGGTAGTTCCTTGAGCATCCAAAAGTCTAAACAAATCATGCCTTTTAAGGCATGGTGAAACACAAAGACTTTTTGATAACTATTTTTTGACATAATAATCTGAGAAGCTTTATTAACTTTCATTGTTTGTATGATTTATGCTGAGAATAAAACAAATCTCAAAACACTTTGGTGGAATTAAAGCTCTTGATAGTTGTACATTAGAAATAGAAAAAGGAGAAATTACTGCAATAATAGGTCCGAATGGTTCTGGAAAATCAACTTTGTTTAATATAATCTCTCAATTAATTGATGAAGATTTTGGAACTATTAATCTTGGAAAGGAACTTATTTCTGACAAAATTGATTTTCAAGTTGCGAAAGGTGGAATTTCAAGAACATTTCAGGAAGTGAGACTCTTTAAGAATATGACAATAAAAGAACATTTAGAAATTGCACTTTCTGAGAAAGACGAGAATCTAATTGAAAGTTTGTTTAAGAAGGAAGAAAGCTATGAGGATAGGATAAAAGAGATACTTTCTTTTGTTAAGTTGAATAAATCTTTGGATACATTAGCAACTGATTTAAGCTATGGGCAAAGAAAATTACTTGATTTGGCTGTTGCAATTGCAAAACCACATAAAGTTTTGCTTTTAGATGAACCTGTTGCTGGGATAAATCCAGAATTGAGAAAAGAGATTAAGAAAGTTTTATTAGGCTTGAACAAAAAAGGAGAAACTATTTTATTAATAGAGCACGATATGAATTTTGTTATGGACATCGCAGATTATGTTTATGTTTTAGATGAAGGTAGAGTTATTGCTCAAGGGAAACCAAAGGAAATTCAAAATAATAAAAAAGTATTGGAAGCCTATTTGGGCGAATAGTTTTTAAATACCTTTTTCTTAGATACTCCATGAAAAAGAGTTGGATGTGGATTATTGGAATTGTTTTAGTTGTAATTTTAATTAATCTGCTTTTCTTTTCTAGTAAGTCTTCTGAAAATATAAAAATTGGAGTAATTACTGATTTAACCGGACCTGCTGCTTATTGGGGAGAATCATCGAGAGTTGGGGCAGAATTAGCAAGACAGGATTTAGAGGCAGAAGGATATATTGTTGATTTAGTTTTTGAAGATTATCAACTTGATGCAACTAAGGCACTTAATGGGGCACAGAAACTTGTAAATATTGATAATGTTGATGGAATTTACGCAGAATTTAATCCTGCTGCAATATCTGTTGGCTCATTTGTCAAAGATAAAAATATTCTGTTTGTTTATGACGCAGCAGTAATTTCTCCTCTACAAGACTTTCCCCTCGCTTATAAAACATACTTAGATTATCAAGAGGGATGTAAGCAAGTTGCTCAAAAATTTAAAGATGAAGGAATGGAAAAAATAGGAGTTTTAAAAGTAAATCTTGAGGCAGGAGAGTTATGTTTGTCCGGAGTAAAAGAAGTTTATGGAGATAATACTTTTGTTGAATCTTTTAATCTAGGTGATCAAGATTTTAGGACTCAATTTCTTAAATTTAAAGAAAATAATGTTCCAGCAGTTATTGGTGCTATGTTTGAAGGAGATACCCTAAATGCATTGAAAGTCATTAAAGAACAAAAATTAGATATGAAGTATGGCACTGTAGATGACAGTATTACTGACCAAGTGACTAATTTATATGCTAAAGAATTAGAGGGCTCGTGGAGTTTTGGTTTTGGGCAAGTATCTCCTGAATTTTCAAGTAGGCTATCTGGAGATAAACTGTCTACAGAATATGGTGCGGCTATAACCTACATCCATATAATGCAAATGGGAAGAGCACTTGGAAGTTGTAAGGGAGATATGGAATGTGTTAAACAGAAAATGGATAATTCAAAACCAGACTCAACAATAGGATTTGAAGGTTTTAATAATCATATAGCAAAGTTAAATATGACCATTAAAGGAAGATAGTTTTATTAATTGGTTTCTCTTATTATAAATATGCTTAACATAAAGTGTTTATATTCGGGATATGGGGAACTGGAAGTTCTGAAAGGTATTAATATTTCCGTCGGAGAAAGACAAATAGTTGCTTTGATAGGTCCAAACGGGGCAGGAAAAAGCACAGTTATTAAATCTGTTTTTGGGATTGCGCAGGTTAGCAAGGGAGAGATTAAATTTAATGGAAAGAATATAAGAAAGTTGAAAACTCACGAATTAATTGATTCTGGGATAAGTTATGTTCCGCAAGGAAAGATTGTTTTTGGTAATTTAACTATAAGAGAGAATCTTGAGATGGGGGCAGAGATGATAAGTGACAAGGAATTAACTAAAAATAGAATAGGTGAAGTTTATCAAAAATTTCCAATTCTAAAGAGAAGAGAAAATAAGCTAGCTTTCACATTAAGTGGTGGAGAAAGACAAATGCTTGCTCTTGGAAGGGCTTTAATTGTAAAACCTGAGCTGTTGATGCTTGATGAACCTTCTCTAGGATTAAGCCCTAAATTACAAAGGGATTTATTTCAAATTATTAAAAAACTTAGAGATGAAGATGGAATTTCTATTTTAATTGTTGAACAAAACGCAAAAAAAGCTATTGAACTCGCAGATAGAACTTATTTACTTGAAGAAGGTAAAGTAGCTTTAGAAGGCTCTGGGGACACTATACTTAAGCATGAGCAGATCAAGAAAGTTTATCTAGGTGGAACTTATTAATCGAAAATTGACGCGGTTTAGATACATTTATATCTGCTAAATCTTATTAATATTTGACTGATAAAATGGTGATTTAATGCCTGAAGAAGAGGGTGGACTTTGCTCTGTTTATTTTTCTTTGGCGCTTATCTTAGGATTTTCTGTTTATCTTTTTCAGAGCATGCCTTACAGAGGAGCGCCAATATATGCGGAAAGGTCTTCGCAGGTTGCCAGCGAGAGAGGTTCTAGTAAGGGACTGGATTTAGTTGTTAATAATGTTGAGGTGAATGAAGGACATGAAGGGTTTGTTTCCAGATAATTGTTAAAGTAAAACTTTAAAAGAGAGTTTATTTTCCGACCATTTTGGATAATATCATTATTTCTGTGTCTAATATTTCTTTTACTTCTTTGTTTAATTCTGTTAATATCTTTCTTATTTCTAATTGGTCTGAAACCCAGAAGACTACATTGAGATTCCACTCGTGATCAAATTCCCATACATTTCCTGTTTGAGGAAATGAAAGAAGTTTTTCAATTGCTTTATCTAGGTTTTTCCTTCCTTTTATAATAAATGAAACAGATATTAATTCTCTTTCACAAGTCCAAAAATTGATGAAATTGCTTGTTTTAATAATAATACCCGACTTTTTCATTTCATCTATCTTTTTCTTTATTGTTTTTGGAGAGATATGTGTTTTTTCTGATATTTCCAGCAACGTAGCTCTTGGATTTGCAGATAATACATTTAGGATGGGGTAATCTATTTTTTCTTCCTTTATTTCAACTTTTTTATAGTTTACTTTGATGTCTGGAATTTCTTTGAAAACGTGCGGGGGATGAAACCAATTATCTGATATTCTTGCTATTCTTAACTTTTTAATGTTGAAGATATTCTCTATTTTTTCCGTTGTTTTGTGTATATCATTTGAATAGCAGCCTAATAGAAGGTTTAATTGTGAATTATACCATAAAACTGCACTGATTTCAGGTATTTCCAGCAATTTTCTTGTTGTTTGCTCATTATCTAGCCCGAAGTCGGTGGCTATTTGTATTATGTAAAACGGCATTTTTTCTGCTTTTACATTTAGGTAAAGAACGGGATCTAATAATACTCCTTTTTGCTTAAGAGCTATTATCTTTTGGGTTACTGCAGATTTTGATATTTGAATCTTTCTAGCTAATTCTGAAACCGGAGCTCTTCCATCCTGTATTAATAATTGTATTAGTTTTTTATCTTTGACTGATAGTTTTATTGTCTTTTTCTGTGCTTCTATTTCTTTAATTAAAAATCTCATATATACTTAACTATTAGGCTAATATATATAAATTTATCTGTTTTGTTTAGATTATTTGAAGAAGGTTAGATATAGTGGTGTGAACTGGAAGAGTTATGAAAAAAATAGAATTTGTTTGTTCAGCAAATCAAGGAAGATCTCCTCTAGCAGAGCTTATAGGCAGAAACAGATTACAAGATAATGGTGCTGTGGGATATGATACTTCTTCAAGCGGAACAATGCTTCAGCAGGTTTTAGATTGGGAAAAAGGTGCAGATTTTCCTTTTGGTGTGGCTGCTTGGGCTGTGTTAAATGCTACGAAGAGGGGAGAAATATATACTGAATTGGAAAGGCAATCTTTGACACCATCATTGACTCAACTGGAGAGCTTGCCTTTGACTGCGGAGCCGAATGGTTTTAGTCCTGAACAGATTAGACAAGTGCAGTCATTAGCGCATAAGGCTTTTCACATATACGAAGGCAACGAAGTGGCTTATAGAGCTGAAGCAGTAAAAAAATTTGGTTTAACTGGAATCTTAAAGACTTCAAGAGATCAGATTGTTCCGAGAGAGGATACTATATTGGTTTTGGGTATGGGGAAGGATAATCTTGCAGTAATAAATAAATTATATAACGGCTTTCCTAATCAACCTATTGTTGATACATTGAAAGATTTTGCTTTAGATGGGAAAGGATTAAAATTTGAGAATGCTTATGGAAAGGATCTCGCCGCTTATTTGGTAATGGCCGAAGAGATTAGAGATTACACGCAGAAATCTATTGATAGGGCTTTATCCATAGGTTGAAAATGGAAAGTAAACTTCCTAAAATAATGTATGACCAAGATCAATTTTCTCCTGTTTACTGGTTTAACGATTCTTGGATAAGTTTTTATTCTTATAAAGAAGTAGAAAGAATATCTGGTTACGCACCGCAAGGATGGATTTTGTATAGCCAAGCTGAGCCAGAGTCTTTCTTTTTTGGAGCTTATCCAACAGAGACTTTAAAGAAGGAAGCTGAGACAGGATTAAAAAATATTATGGATAACGAGTTTATTACCTTTTTGAATTCAATCTTTTCTCAAATGCATAAGAAAACTAAAGAAGTTTCTAGAAGATATTTTAAAGAGTTTTATAAGAAGGAGAAAGAGTTTATACTGAATAATCCACAAGAAGTTGTTAGCCTTATTAATGAGATAAGAAATGCAGTTTCTTTTTGCATGCCTTGTTATATCTTGACACAACCTCAAAGATTTTATGAAGTAGAGAAAATAATTAATGAAAAGAATAATCCAGAATTAAAAATTCTTTCAGAAACTAGCCATACGTTGACTGATTTAATGTTATTGAAAAAACAAATAGCGCATATAGCTAAAAGGATAAAGGAGTCTAATTTAGTTTTAGATGAATTTTTTGAGAAGAATACTTCTGAATTAGCCACATTGGGAAAAACTCTAGAGGATTTATCATTAGTAAGATGGAATTTATTTGAAGAGAAGATTTTTGATATGGATGAGGTGAAGTCGGAAATACAATATTTTCTCAACAATGAAAATAAGTTAGATGGCGAATTACAGACTATAAAAGATGTAGAAAGAAATATTGTGGAAAGAAGAAAGGTTGATATGAAGGATGAATATTATTTTATGGCAGATGCGATTGGCAAATTTACTCTTTATAGATACAATACTAATTCTTATATTCCTCATCTTGTCAATATCATTAAGAAGTTTGGCGAGGCCTTGCAGGAATTATATGGGCTACAAGAAAAAGAATTTGATGCTTATAATCTTCAGGAAATACTTGATTTAATTGAAAAGGGCAAAAAGGTTGAAAAGGAATTGATTGATAGGAGAAAAAAAGGATATTTAGCTATTTATAATTCAGAGGGTATGAGTGAATATTTTGGAGACGAGGCTAGAGAGATTGTAAGGGAATTATTAGAATATAGGCAAAAAGTTAAGAAAGAGATTAAAAAGACAAAGGGTAATGTAGCCTCCTTTCCTTTAGGCATATCTAAATTAATAGAAGGGGAAGTATTCGTTTTGAGGTCGGCTATCAATATTGAAAAAAATATTGCTGATTTTAAGGAAGGTCATATTTTTATTGCTACACAGACACATCCTGCTGTTGTTCCTATAATGCAGAAAGCTAAAGCAATAGTTACAGATGAGGGTGGAATTACGTGCCATGCAGCAATTGTTTCCAGAGAAATAGGAAAGCCTTGTATTGTGGGCTCGGAGATAGCAACGCAGATTTTTAAGACTGGAGATAGAGCAAGGCTGAATTTAGAAACTGGTGAGATTGAGAAAATTTTTTAACAATATATTTAAAAGACTGCTTTCTTAGCCTTTATAATGGATAAAATAGATAACATTAATGTTGGAATTGTAGGACACATAGACCATGGAAAGACAACGCTTGTTCAAAGGCTGACTGGAGTTTGGTCTTCAAGGCATTCTGAGGAACTTAAAAGAGGGATTACTATAAAACTTGGATATGCGGATAATATTATTTATGAGGATAATGGGAGATATAATATTGAGAAAAAAGGGAAGGCTGTGAGGCATGTAAGTTTTGTTGATGCTCCTGGGCATGAAATGCTTATGGCGACTATGCTTTCTGGGGCTGCAATTATTGATGCGGCTATTTTAGTTGTTGCTGCAAACGAAGGCATAAAACCGCAGACTCGAGAACATTTAATGGCTTTGCAGGCTAAGAAAATAAAAAATTTAATTGTGGTTCAGAATAAGATTGATTTGGTTGACAGGAAGCAGGCTGAAAATAATTATAAAGAAATTAAAGAGCTTTTAAAAGGAAAGTATGATGATGCTCTGATAGTGCCTGTGAGCGCTCAGCAGGGAGTTAATATTGATGAGCTGTTAAAGGCGATTGTGAATGTTAAGATTCCTGAAAGAGATTTGAAGGGAGATCCTATTTTTATTGTTGCAAGGAGCTTTGATATTAATAAGCCCGGAACAAAGCCGGAGAAGTTGAGCGGGGCAGTTTTGGGAGGTACTTTGAAATCTGGAATTTTAAAGGTTGGAGAGGAAATTGAGATAAAGCCAGGGAGACTTGTCAAAGAAGCTAATCAGACTAGGTATCAGTCAATTACGACTAGGATAACAAAATTGTTTAACGGCTCTCAGGAAGTTAAAGAATTAACTCCTGGGGGAAGCATGAGCATTGAAACGGAGCTGGATATGTCTTTAGGAAAGGGCGATGCTTTGGCGAGAAATGTTGTTTCAAAGCCTGGAGTTTTAAAAGAGATTGAAGGAATTATAAGGATAGATTATACTTTGTTTCCTGAAGTATTTGGAATTGGGGGGCATACAAAAGTTGATGGATTGAAAGTCAGCGAGACTTTGATGCTTAGTATAAATACTTCTATTACAGGAGGGGCAGTCAAGGCAATAAAAGGAAATGTTTTGGAATTGTCCATTAAAGTTCCAATTGTGGCGTTTAAGGGAGATAATGTAGGTATTGCGAGGAGCATTAACGGGCATTGGAGACTTATAGGTTACGGCAGCATCTTATAATGCCGCCGAACCCAAAAACTAAAGTTTTTTAGGGTTATGGGGAGATTTTGTGAACATAGAAATTAATTTAAATCAGAGAATATTTGTTTTCCAATGATTCGAAGGGCTTTGAATTATGTGTTTAGAAGGAAATTCAGGATGGCTAGCTTGGATAGAGATGATGGTTCGTTTGAAGCTCGTCGCTCAGAAGAGGTTTGTGATTTTTATCTGAGAGCAGCTATAAGTAGAGGGTACATTAAAATGGTTTATTCTCCTGGAAAAATAAATCCCGATTTCATAAGTGTCAGACGTCCATAACTAAAATTTCTTAAAGAATATTATAATTAAATTGCCTTTGTAGTGTTATAATTACCTCATTTTTCAGCCAATGGTAAAATTTATAAATAATGGTAATATTAGGTATTTATGGAAAAAATAGTGTCTTTTGACAAACAAGGAAGGCTGTACATACCAGAGGAAGTAAGGAGGCTTTTACAGTTCAAAACATTAGTTTTAAAGGTATATGGAAAGTCTATTATTATTGAATCAATCGATGATGATCCAATTGAAGCTCTAGGCAAGCTTGGAAAAGAAAAACTAAAAAGAAAATCAATTGAGACTCTAAAGAAAGAAGCGAGAGAGGAGATAGAAAAGAATGCCATCAAAAAAATACGCAGACTCTGATTTTTTCCTGGCTTTGCTGAAGGACTCTGATTGGCTTAAGGAAAAGGCGAAAAAGATATATGAAAAGAACAAGGATTCCATTTATGTTTCTCCTTTTACAGTTGTGGAGTTGATGGTGGTTTGTGTCAGAGAGGATATACCTTTGAAGAAGACTTTATTTCAAATATCAAGAATTGCAGAATTAACTTTTGTTAAGTGGAGCTTGTTCTTTAATGCGGCTGAATACGTTGAGCAGGGAGCAAGCATTTTTGATTCTTTGCTTATGGCTTTTTCCAAGGAGAGTGAATTAGCTTCTTCTGAAGAGAGCGAAATAATCAGCTCTGATAAGGTTTATGAAAAGTTTGGGTTTAAAGTAATTGACTTGAAGAAATAGGAAAATTTATATAATTTGATTGAATATACTTTTATGGTTTGGGAAGTCAATCTAATCGAGAGAAGGTATTTGCTAATGGTTAATTATCTTGAGGAAAGTAAAGCCGATGCAGTTCTTGATTCTTTTATGAGGGATTTCTGGAGTACTCTATCTAATTCTGGAGACATTTCTGGAGTTTTGGATAGGTATGAAAAACAAACTATTGGTGGAATTATAGTTGGAACCCCCAGATTTGCTTCTAATGACTTGACTAATAGAGCAGCTTAAAAGCAACAATCTTTTTTAACTGCTGTTTTTTTAGTAGTTGATGGCAACATTTGATGAGCTTTGTGAAAGGACTGTTCCATTTATTAATGATAGAGATTATCATGGATTGGTTAAGTATTTGGAAGCTATAAGTGATTTTGATGTGAGAATGGATGTTGGTTATAATAGTTTAGTTTACATAGGTTTGCGTTTAGGTGTTGAGAAGCTTAGAGAGGTTGTTTTTCGCTGTGAGGGAGATAATGTTTTACAAGAAGATGTGGATAGAATTGTTTCTCTTGTTCCAGATAATAATCCTGTTAAAGTTTATATTAAAAAAATGGAGGATGAAGATGAATCCAATTGAAAAGACAAGGGGGCCGTGTGTTATTCTTGCGGGGGCTGGAACGGGGAAAACACATACGATTGTTGAGAAGATAAAATATTTGATAAAGAATAAAGTGTATAGTCCTGAAAGAATCGTCTGCATAACTTTTTCCAACGAGGCTGCGAATAATTTGATGTTCAGAGTAAGAAAGGCTTTGGAGTTTGAGGATGGAAAAGAACCGGTGATAAGAACTTTCCACGCTTTTTCCGCGGATTTGCTGAGAAATTACGGAGACTTGATAGGAATCAATAATAAATTTTCAATTTTAGATCCTGATGAGGCAAAGGTTGTTTTGCACAGGCATTTGAAGATAATTCCTAATTACTGCTATAAATATATTGGTTCTATTGGAACTGCCAAGGACTTGGGGATAGGAATTGAGGAGATTGAAAATTATCTTTCAAATAAGATGAAAAAGTTTTTAGGAATAGATTTGGAAAAGAGACTTGAAAATCTTCAGTTTGAAATGCAGACTTTGCATTTAAGCAATTTCAAAGTGCAAAAGAAAGATATTTTTGAGGAAATTAAGAGAATAAGGGGATTATTGGACTTGAAGAAGTTTGTCAATGCGTGGAAAGGCTATGAGAAACTCAAGACGTTGAAGAATTATCAGGATTATTCTGATTTGAATTTAAACGCTTTAAAATTGCTGAGGGAGAAGCCGGAAGTTGCTGGGAAGTTTGATTACATTATTGTAGACGAGTTTCAGGATACAAATAAAGTGCAGTTGGATTTGCTGACTGCTTTAGCTCCGCACAGGAATATAACTGTTGTAGGGGACTTGAACCAGAGCATATACAGATTCAGGGGAGCTTACAAGGAAAATTTTTCTTTATTTAAGAAAGCTTTTGGAGTTGAGGATAAAGAGGTTTTCAATCTTGATAAATCTTACAGGTCTACGAATAAAATATTGAAAGCAGCGCATGCTTTGGTAAGGAATAATTATGAGAATAAGGAAGAGTGCTTTCAGGTTTGGAATTCTCACGGGATTGAGGGGCAGGAGATAGAGGTTTACGAGCTTAAGAATGGAAGAGAGGAGGCTAGAAAAGCAGTTGAGATAATTGAGAGAGAAATTGAAAGAGGGGAGAGAATGGAGGATATTTGCATAATGTTCAGGACGCATCAGCAGGGGAGAATTATAAAAAGAATGCTTGACTTCAAGGGGATACCTTATTTTTCTGTTGCAAGGAGCTCTTTATTAAAAGAGAAGTCTGTTAAAACTGTAATAGATTATATTACTATTCTGAATAAGCTATGCAAGAAGGAGAAGGGGGGAGAGCAGGCTTGGTGGGACTTAATGTATCAGCTTGACTTTATAGATGAAGATTTGATAAGGATAGGAAAGTTTATGAAGGAAAATAAGGATGCAGAAAATATAAGCGCTTTGCTTTTGTCTTCTTTGGATAAGCTTCCTTTGTCCACTTCAGGAAGGCTGGCTTCAAAAATACTTTCTGAGAAAATAAAAAAACTAATTCCTATTTGCAATAAGGAAGTTTGCGATATACTTACTGAATTATATTCTACCGCCGGACTTTTGAATTATGAAGAGACGAAAGAAGAAAAAGAAGTAATGCTGAATTTGAGCAGTTTTTATGATTTGGCTAAGAATCACAGCTCTTTATACGAATCCGATTTAAGCAGTTTTATCCATTATCTTGACATACTGGAAAGTCTTGGAATAGAAATAGAGGCTTCTCAATTGGAGGAAAAAGGAGTCAGGCTGATGACTTCGCATTCTACAAAGGGCTTGGAATATAAGACTGTGATAATAACTAATCTGGCTCAAAACAGGTTTCCTTTGACTAGGATTAGTGTAAATTCTTTGGTTCCCTTGGAGCTGAATCCTGAGTTGAAAGGCTTGGACTTAAGCGAGGACGATTTGGAGTATTATGTAAATGAATATGAGAGAAGAAATCAGCTGTTTGAGGAGAGAAGATTGTGCTACGTTTCTTTTACGAGAGCAAAAGAAAAACTAATTTTGACTTACGCAGGAGATTATGGAGGGAAAAAGCATTTTCCAAGCCAGTTTTTAAATGAGATAAATTATTTGGAAAATGAGGACTTTATTTTTAAGAAAGACCTTGAGGAGAAGGATATAGAATTTGAGAATGCAACGCCTTTATTGAAATTTAACTCTGTTTTGAATTCAAGGAATTTTGATGACTTGCTTGTGAGCATTGTCAAGCAGTCTGAACGCGGAGAGCTTAAATTTTCCTCTGACAAGGTTGTTTTCTCTCCTTCCGCGCTGTTGCTTTTTGATTCGTGCCAGAAGAGATACGAATACAAGTATGTTTATAACATGCCTGATGAAAAAGTCGTTTCCTGGGAGGCTATAAGAATGGGAAGTTTTGTGCATTTAGTTTTGGAGAAAGGGGTTAAGGAAAATTTTAAAGAGATGAAGGAATTTTTTGATTATTCCAAGGAATTGAAGACGGAGGAGGAGTGGGACAGCGTGGATTTGCAGGAAGCAGAAAGATTGGTGAGAATATTTTTTGAGAGAAATAAAAATAAGTATAATGAAAATTCAAGGACTGAGCAGAGGCTGGATTCTGAAATTGCAGGAATGAAATTTATAGGATTTGCGGATAGGATTGATTTTAATTCCGATGGCTTGGAGATTGTTGATTATAAAACAGGAGTAAGCCAATTAATGCCGAAAAACAGAAATTGGCAGTTAGGATATTATGCTTTGGCAGCCTCTAAATTTGGAAAAGTGAAAAAGATAACTTTGGAAATGCTAAAACATGACAAGCCTTTGGAATTTGAACTTGATGACAGGGGAAATGCAAAATCTGTCAACGGAACGATGGAGTTTAATATTTATGAAGTTGAGGAGCAGTTGATAAAAACAGCTCATGC
>CAYNKB010000014.1:12186-14042 GCA_964397725.1 Candidatus Woesearchaeota archaeon
ACTTTGGAGAGGAAAGTTAATAGGCCGGTTGAGCCTTTTAGGACAATCAATGGGAAAGTAGCTAAAGAAGGGTCGGTAGTTGCTTATCATATTAACGGAATACATGGCAATTTTAGCGGAATAGTGGGAAAAGTCGGGAAGGATTATGTTGAAATTCTTTGTGTGCTGGATTCGCATGTTTTTCCAGTAGGTACTGTAACGTATGCAAAAAGAGACTTAATTAATTTATCCTTCAGCGATTATTCTTTGACTATTGATTCTGATTTGACTATTGATTTTGATTTGACTATTCAAGAGTATAAAAAGAAATATGAAAGAGCAAAGACAAAATAGCAAGGTTTTTAAAGCGATTTTTTGTGTTTAAGTTAGAGTATCAAAATGTTCTATTTAATGGAAGTTGAGGATCATGTTAGAGTGGAGCCAAAGCACTTTGGACTGCCAACTAATGAAGCGATTGAAAGACAGCTTAATGAGAGCTATGTTGACAGCATAAGCAAAGAGCTGGGATATGTAATATCTGTGATTAGCGTTGACGGCGTTGAGGATGGAGTTATTATTCCTGGCGACGGGGCTGCTTTCTATAAGTCAACTTTTAAATTGCTTGTTTGGAGGCCTGAATTGCACGAATTAGTTTACGGAACAATTTCAGAGATTACAAACTTTGGAGCTTTTATGCAGATAGGACCTGCGCAGGGAATGATTCATATTTCTCAGACAATGGAAGATTATGTTTCTTTGAGCAAGACTGGAACATTAAGCGGAAAGGCTTCAAAACGAAATTTAGGAAAGGGAGATGACTGCATCGCGAGAATTGTTGCAATAAGCTACAAAGGCGATCATCCAAAGATTGGGCTGACAATGAGGCAGTCAGGACTGGGAAAAGTAGAATGGATAAATGAGGATAAGAAGAAGAGAGAGTCTGCAGTTAAGAGATCTGAGAAAGCAGAAAAAACTGAAAAGTCAGGAAAGGCTGGAAAGAAGGGAGGAAAGAAGCAATGAGTGGAATTGATTTAGGTGGAACAGAGCAAGAATTGAGATTGGCTGATGTTAGAGAAAAGATTGTTGGTATTCTTAGTAATAATTTTAGAGATGGAAAAATGGTCAGATTAGGAGATAATTTAGGAGATATTTTTAGAGATAGTTCTACTGGCGTGACTTTAGGGCAAAATGCTGCTGCTCTAGAATTTGCTGACTCTATATCTAAAGAGTATATGATTCCAATGGAAGAATTTGGGAGATATGATTCAAGTGAGATTAACGTTGGTTTGGCTGTAAATTTAATTTATCAGAGAATAATTTCTGGAGGTCAAAGGTAAATGGCTAAGGAAAAAGCATGCAAGCAATGCAGGACTGTTTATGAGGGGGCGAAGTGCCCAAAGTGCGGGAGTGCTGAGCACAGCGATAATTTTAAGGGAAAGGTTGTTGTCTTGAATCCTGAGGAATCTGTGATAGCAAAGAATTTAAAGCTTAAAGATAAGGGACAATACGCATTAAGGACATAAAATGGAAACAATCAGAGATTTTAAAAATAGTTTATTGAAAAGAAGAGAGATTGAAGTTTCTATAGACAGCGTTGAAAATCCAGGTTTTGAAAATTCAAAGAAAATGGTTGCCGAGAAGTTTAAGGCGCAGGACGATTCAATTGTGGTAAGAAGCGTCAAGGGAAAATTCGGAAGGCACAATTATCATCTTGATGTTTTTATTTATGACTCTGCAAAAGACAGGGAAAGGTTTGAAAGAAAGCCCAAAGTGAAGAAGGAGGCTAAGAAGTAAATGGCGGCACCAAAGGGCGGAAAGAGTTCAGACAAGAAGGGAAAGAAACCGCATAAAAATAAACTTACCAGCAAGAAATACAA
>CAYNKB010000015.1:0-13557 GCA_964397725.1 Candidatus Woesearchaeota archaeon
TAGAGAAGCAACTAGAGAGAACTGTGTTGTAAATTAAGAATCATGCAACACAGTTTGCCAAGAGAAAAATTGTTAAAGACAGAAGAAACTCTTTTTCTGAGAATATCAGATATAGAGAAATAAAGATTAACAAATAGGGAATGAGAAATTGAATTTTTACAACTACTGAAGGTAGGATGAATATGAAAATTGGAGTTGAAATTAAAATAATAGGGATTGCAGCTAAGGAGCCCCAAAGAGTTATCATGACAGCTTCGTGGCCGCGGCCTTCTAAGAGCAATTGATGTCCAGGGAGAACTGAAAGGAAAGAATCTTCTTCGGGAGCGCCAAGAAATATTGAAGGTATGAAGTCAAGGAAAGTGTGGGTAATTGCCATAGAGACGATGAAGATAATGAGGATGAGGGGTTGGATTTGGGAGGAAAGAATGGAGGCAGTTAGAATTGTTGTTATAAGATTTATATGAATTCCTGGGAAGAGGCCGGTGAAGGTGCCGAAGAAAATGCCTATGAATAGTGCTAAAATAATCTCTATTAGCATAACAATTTATTATTTATGAGTTTATATATTTTATAATAGAATTTTAATTCAAAACATAACTTTTTAAGCTTTTAAAGTATTGTTTAATAATGGGGAAGTTGCTAATTTCCGTGGTAATAATTCTTGTGCTTAGTATTTTTTGGGTCGGTTCTGCTGAATATGCTTATTACCAAAAAATTAATTATTACTCCTCTGAGCAAGTTGAACAGATTCATCAAGCAGGAGATATCCTTCCAATTCCCTCTGAATATTATACTTTTATCAATTTGTCAATATATTTATTTTATATATCTTGCATTATTGTTTTTTTATTAAGTCTTTTTTATATGTTTAAAAACTCTGATTCAAAGGGCTATTTTAAAAGTTTGATTATCCCAGTTTGTTTTATTCTTTTTTCCTTTATCGGGGCAACTATTTTATCTCAAAACACTTCGATATTTTCTGGAGAGGGCGGACTTAAAGCTGTTATACCTTTTTTCATTCTTTTAGGATTATTAATCTTGACTGGCATAGCTAATTTATTTATTTATTTAGTAAGAAGGCATTAGAATAAAATCAGTTCTTATTTTTTAGCGTATGTAAATCACTTTTTGGCTTCTTGCCGCTTGAAAATGTTGGAGATATTGAATTTTAAAAAGACTGCTGAGAGTTTAAGAGTTGTTGAATCAATGAAATTGTTTATAAATATGGTTTTGTTAGTGGAAATATGAAAAACAAAGTTTTGTTAATTATTGGTATTTTTCTTGTTATTTTTGGGTTGACAGTTGTTTATGCTAAAAGTTATTCAACTTTGCAGGAATATGAGAATTCAATCGATTATTCTTGCCAAGTAGACAGCGATTGTGTTATTAAAGATGTTTCTAATTGTTGCGGGCACTATCCAAAGTGCACTAATATTAATGCTTTTGTTGATGCAACTTTTGTAAGCAGTGCATGTGAAAAGGAAAATTTGGTAAGTATTTGCGGATTTCCTTCTGTTGATTTTTGCAAATGTGAAAATAATAAGTGTAAAGGAAATGGAGAGATAGCTATTCCTATTTGTGGAAATGGAATTTGTGAAGAAGGCGAAGCTAACGACCCTGGAGGTTGCGGCCCAAATGCAGATCCCAGTTGTCTCGGACCTCCAGCAAGACAAGGAACCTGCCCTCAAGATTGTGATAATAAAACATTACCTGATAAGAATAAAACTAAAATTCTTCCTGAAGTTGCTAGCTTAAGGGCTAGGGAGAGATTAGGAGAATTAAACTTCACAATACAATTAAAAGAAGTTGGAAAAGGCAATGATGCTAGATTTGTTTATGAGTTGACAGGAAACAAAGAAGGGAAATTTTTAGGAATATTTAAGATTATGGCAAGGGTTCAAGCACAGGTTGATGCAGAGAGTGGAGATATCAAAGTCATTAAACCATGGTGGAGTTTTTTAGCGAGTGGGATTTAATGTTTGAGGGCTGGTAAACGTGCATGCTAAAATACCGATGAAGAGGGAGGTTAGGAGTTTTATTATCATAAAATTATAGGGATATATTTATTAAAGATGTTTTGTTATTTCTAGATGTGAAGAAACTAACTATCTTATTAATTCTCTTAGCTATTGTAATTCTTTTAGCTGGAGTTTGGCTTTATTTTATATGGCTGTGTAGCTATCCAGATGCTTGTGGTTACTGGAATTTCGATAATAACTTTCAACCTCCAAATGTTACCCAAAGTTCAATTATTTGTCAGATAGATAATGAATGTATTTTTAAGGATAAACCTTACTGCTGTGGAAATAATGTAGAGTATTATAAAGGGTGTTATGGCTTAAATGAGGAGCCTGCAGAATTGAACTGTGAGGGTTATGGTTCTTGCCCTCAAATTTCAGAGTCTGCCAAATGCGTCTGCATAGATAGTAAGTGTACAGGCAGCAATTGATTCAGTAAATACTGCATGAGATAGTTGGTATCATCTTTTTATTTTTTGCATATTTTGGGAATTGGCAAGCCTAATACTATAAGCTTAAAAACAACAATTAATTAAATTTATTGATGGATGAGGGGAATATAAAAAGAGGATTTAACGTTTATTTGTATTACTTGGTGTTTCCTGCTCTTTTGGTTTTTTTCCTGATTAATTATTATAATGTGACTTTTAAGATAGAAACTTTAGACATAAATTTGATGATTTCTGTTGTTACTTTCTTATTTGGCTTTTTGATATCCATTTCTTTTGGGATGATTTTAAGCAGAGTTGGAGCTTTAAAGGAATCTTTGGCTGGGGAGACTGGAAGACTTGTTAGTCTTTATTTATTGTCTGAGAATTTGGGGAGCAAGTTTAGAGAGAAAATAGCTTCGAGAATAGACTCTTATACAATAAACACATTAAGAGATTATACTAATTATAATGTGGGAAGAGAAGCTGTTTATGGTATGTATGATGATATTAAATATATGGAGATAAAGGGCGAATCCCAGGAGGCTTCTGCAAATTCTTTTCTTTATATTCTTGGAGAGTTTGAGCCTTTAAGGGAAAGATTAGAATATTTGACTTCTGGAAAACTTTTGTGGGCTACAAAATTGGCTAATTATATTCTTGCATTTTTGCTTATCGGCTTGTTATTTTTGAACAGGGGAGATACATTCACAAATGCCTTGTTTATTATTTTATCAACCACTATTGTGTTTATTCTCTTGATTATTGAGGATTATGAAGACTTAAGGATAGGAGACTATATTGTCAATATAAGCAATTCGGAACAATTATTTGACTTAATAGGAAGAGACAGATATTATCCCCAAGCTATTTTATCAAGAGTTAAATTGGAGAAAGGAAGAATTTATAGAATCGGGTTTTATGATAAAAAGGCAAAGCAGGAAAAAATTGTTGACATAAAATATTCTCCTAATTTCAATTCCAAGATAAACTTTCTTAGAAGAAAAATGGGATATGGTAAAGATTAGAAAATGTCTAAGTTATAACCAAATAGATATAAATCTTTAACCCTATATACCATTATTATTAATTAAATTGTTCTTAGTAATCTGTTTTAAAGTTGGTAGAAAGTAGGTTTATTGGAATACATAGGACTTGAGATAGCGACTTGAAAAAGTTAGATTTATATAGTTTTGATTTTTTTAATAGGGATGAGAAGAGGGCTGGTGTTTGTATTTATTGTTTTAGTTTTAATAAGTGTTTTGTCTTTTGGAGTTTATGCTATTGATGAGGATGCTGATGGTTTTGATAGCGATTCTGATTGTGATGACAGCAATCCAAATATTTATTCTGGAGCTGTAGAGGTGCCTGACAATGGTATTGATGATAATTGTAATTCGGTTATTGATGAATTAAGTGACGATGAAAATTTAGATAATACAGATGTTCCACAAGATGAATTTTCTGACTCTCAACTCGAAGTGGGGGCAGGCATTACTCCAGACAGCGGATTTTATTTCGTAGAGGATTCAATATTAAGCAAATTCAGAAGTGACTTAGATAATAGGGAGAAGAAAATTGCAGAAGTAAAAGAGATGATTAAGGCGGGGGATGTAGATTCGGCCAGAAAATCTCTTGAGAGGTATAAAGGATATGCTGATGAGCTTGAAAAAGAGGCTGATCCAGAAAAAAGAGATGAAGCAAGAAGGAGCGCGTCTGCAATAAGGAACGCAATTAGGGAGATAGAAAGCGAGATTCCTGAGGAGAACAGGGAGGAATTTGTCGATGATATTATAGACAGGGAAGGGAGGATAGTTACGGCTGTTGAAATTGCAGGAAAGATAAAAGAATTATGCAAGCAGCTCTCAGGTCTTGATCCAAACGAGTATGCGCGAGTTTGCAGTACTGGAGATGATGCTCCAAGTTGGCAGAAGAAATTAGACAAGGATTTGACTAATGAACAGAGGGAAGAGGCAAAGAAATTTGGGGATGTAATGTCTGAATGTTTTAAAACTGCTGGACAGCAGTGTAGATGTGATGAAATTCCATATCCAGAGTTTGCGAATGCTTGTTCTGCTGCAGCTCCATTAGCCACAGCTTGCGAGATTAATGGGGATGAGGATGCATGCGAGAAGTTAGATAGTTTGGAAATGCCAGAATTGCCAGATCATTTACAGGATATATTTGAGAGCTTAGAGGGAGATATTTCTGAAGCGCAGTTTGGTTTGCATATGCCTCGAGAATGCGAGGAGGCTGGAGCAACAAGTCCTAAAGAGTGCGCCAAGGTTATGATACAGACTAATGCTCCTGAAGAATGCAAGGAGGAATTGCTTTCGAGAAATATACAGAATGAGAGAGAAGCAAGGGAAATTTGTGAAGAAATTATGTTTAAACTAAATGCTCCGGAAGAGTGTGTCAGCGCTGGACTGAAAGATCCTAAAGAGTGCGGGAGATTGATGTTTAGAGCAAATGCGCCACAGGAGTGCATTGATGCCGGCTTGACTGGGGAGAATAGGAATGATCATAAAAAGTGTGAGGAGATTATGGATGGCTTAGAAGGTGAGGGAAGAGGAGGTCCTGGGCCTAGAGGGTTTGGAGGGAACTGCAGAGAGATTCAAAATCCAGAAGAGAGATTGAAATGTTATGATGGCGTTTTGGAAGGGGCTGGGGAATTTAGAGGTGATTTTGAGAAAAGATTTTCAGGAAATAGAGAGATTGAAATGCAATGCGCTAATAAATGCCGTGCTGAGAATAAGGCATGGGACTTTTCAGGAGGAAGTTGTGTGTGTAGAGAGGGACAGAGAATTGAGGAGAGAAGCGACTTTGGGGATAAATCTCCATTTGATTGTGCTGTAATGTTTTGTGTTGAAGGCACAGTTTGTAGTTCTCGTTATGGATGTATTTCTCCTGAGCAAAGGAAAGCAGAACTCGAAGGAAATTCTAATGAGTATGAGTATAATGAATATCCTCCGGGACCTGGAGATCCGGGATATGTAGACAATACTGCAAAGTATGATTGCTCGAAGCTGGACTGCGGGCCTTCGCCTAATTATTGTGATCCTTGGGGAGGCTGTCAAAAGGGAGAAGGCGGTTTTAATCCTGATGGATCTAGCTGTGACGAGGGATATGAATGGGACGGCTCAAAATGCATTCCATTTGGCACGGGGAATTATAATTTTGATGAGCCAAGTGAACCAGAGCCAACACCTTCCTCAGATGGGGGAATAACTGGCGGAGTTATTTTTAATGAGGATAACGGATTTTTGGATTATTATTTCAAGTAATTTTTTAATTAGTCGTTGTTAGAAAAATATTCTTATATTAATTTATTTCAACTTATATTCTTCTATCAAGGAATAGTTTGGCCCGAGGGGCTTCAAGTCGGAGGAAATTAGTTTAAATGAGGAGACTTGAAACTTCAGCTTTTTCGGCTTGATTTGATTTATATATTTAATAAAGTTGGGAGGGGATTTTACATATTTTATTCTTGCAAGAGTTAAGTGAGACATAAATCTCTCTTCCTTTTGAAATAATGGCGAAAGAGTTTCATCAATCTGCTTTTGCAGGTCAAAAAGAGGTTTTGAAGATATTTTCATCCAAGTTATTCTTGGTTTTTTGTGGTGGGAGAAAGTTCCTGTATGCTGTAATGAGGTTTCAAAAGGATTAAATTTTATATTGGATAGGAGGGCTTTTACTTCTTCCAGTTTTTCCGGCGGGATTTCTCCGAGGAACTTAAGAGTTAGATGAAGATTTTCCGGAGCAGTTAAAGACCCAGTGAATTTTGTTTTGGAAACAAGGCTTTGGATTCTTGTTATTTCTTTTATTATTTCATTCTGGAAAGTTATACAGATAAAGGCTCTTATGTTTTCCATTATTTCGGTTGGGAGAAGAAGTTGTTAAAGTCTTTGTTGGATTTTAAATAAATTAGTTTATTGGAATTTCTTCTGCAATTCTATATAATTTGCTTTCTGGCTGTCTATTATCTGTAAACACCCCTCTTAATCTTTCATTTATTAATCTATGACTTTCTCTTTTAGCTTCTGAATTTGTTTCACTTTCAAAGATAGAGATTTCTTGCTTATCAATTGGGTTTCCCCCATTGTGGTCTATAGCGGTATAACCTAAAATTAATAAATATCTATCCATTTTAAAGTGTGTTTTGGTTCTTTTAAATATTTTTGGGGTGTGGGATATATAGTTTATCTAGGGACTATCGAAGCGGTGCTGTAAGATTTTATAAGAGATTTTGCGAGGGATTTTACCTGCTGAAGAGTGATTGATTTTATTTTTTCTTCTTGAGCGTAGTAGTCTTCTGCTTTTCCTGAAAGCTCGGAGAATAAAAGCTCTGACATTACGGAGACGGATTCTTCAGATGATACTTTTTGCAGGCCAATTACTCTTTGTTTTGATTCCTCCAAATCTTTTTCAGTCATGTTTTCTATTTTTTTGAATTCTTCGAGTATTATTTTTTTTATTTCTGGAATAGAAGGTTTTGTTGTTCCAGTGTATATAGTATAGTTTGAGTAGCTTTTTTCTGCGGAAATTGAACTGCTAACAGTGTACGCTAATCCGCGTTTTTCACGTATCTCCAGAAAAAGGCGGGAAGACATTCCGTTTGCGAGATAAGCATCAAGTACTTCCAATGCGGGAAATTCAGGAGAAGATTTTAAAGGAGTGTGGACAGCAAATATGAAATGCGCCTGATCTATTCCAGGGCGCTCTTCTGTCGTTTCTTTGCTTATCTTTTTTATTTTTATTTCTGGGAGACTTTTATTTTCTTTTTTGAATTGATTTTCTAGGTATTCGCAGACTTTTTTGAAATCTGCAGAGCCCACTATTGTGACTATATAATTTTCAGGAGAGTAATTTTTTTTAAAGAACTCAAAGACAGAGTCTCTTTTTAAGGAAGATACGGTTTCTTTTGAGCCTAATACCTGCTCTCCAAATGGCTTGTCATAGAGGTTTTTTTCTATCTGCTCAAAAACGTTTCTACGGGGGTCGTCGTGGTACATTTTTATTTCCTCCAATATCACGCGTTTTTCTTTTTCAAATTTTTCAGCATTAAACACAGGATTTTTCAGCATATCTGCTAAGATATTCAAGCCAGAGAAAAGATGTTCGGATGGGAGTTTAAACCAGTAAGAGGTGACTTCGTGGGAAGTGAAGGCATTAAGAAGGCCTCCTTTCTTTTCAATTTCGCGGGAAATATCCTCGTGGGAGCGTGTTTTTGTTCCGGTAAAGAGAAGATGTTCTATTAAATGGGCTATGCCTTTAATTTCCGAAGGTTCAAAGGCTGCTCCGAATTTATTTGATATTGATAAGGAAACTATTGGCAAGTCTCTTTGCTCCATTATTACAGCTATTCCGTTTGAGAGGGTTTTTCTTAAGAACTTCATAAATGGGAAAAAAGAGAATGATTAATAAAGTTTGCTGTTGTTTTTGGAAAATGCCAATCAATGCAGGATATGAATATTTTGACAAGGAAGAAGAGTATTTAGCTGCGCAAACAATAGAAGACAAGATATACTGGCTTGAGGAGATGATTAGAGCAGCTCCAAAACATAAGTCGTCTGAGAATTTTGTTGCAGAATTGAAAACGAGATTGAAGAAATTCAGGGAGAAGGCAGAGAAGGGAAAGAAGAAAGGCAAGGGAAAGAAAGGAATAAGGAAAGAAGGGTTTCAGTTTGTTTTAGTTGGGAAGACAAATTCTGGAAAAAGCTCGTTGTTGAAGGCGCTGACAAATGCACAGCCGTTTATTGCAGATTATAAATTTACTACGAGGAATTCTGAAATAGGAACTTTTGATTATCAGGGAGTAAAGGCACAGGTTGTAGATGTTCCGTCCATAGGGGGTGATGGATTTGACATCGGCATTGTGAATACTGCCGACTGTGTGATAATTGTGGTGGAGGAGTTTGATGATATTTCGGATGTGGAGAAATTACTTGAGAGAGCGAGAGGAAAGAAAATTGTTGTTTTGAACAAAGCTGATAGGTTTAGTGAGTCGGATTTAAGGAAGGCCAAGGAGAGGATGAAAAGCAAGAGGATTTTTGGGTTGGTTGTTTCTGCTAGAACTGGTTTTGGAATTGAAGGCTTGAAGGAAAAGATGATTGAAGAAATGGGTGTTGTGAGAGTTTATACTAAAGAACCCGGAAAAGCGAGAACAAACGAGCCTATTGTCTTGAAGAAGGGAAGCATAGTAAAGGATGTTGCAGAAAGCATCTTGAAAGGATTTTCAAGGAAAGTCAAAGAGACAAGATTAACTGGACCGAGTGGAAAGTTTTCAAACCAGAAAGTTGGGCTGACGCATAGGGTTAAGGATTTGGATGTTGTGGAGTTTAGGACCTAATCGTTGTCGTCCTGTAGAAAGCGAAGAGTTTCCATAGCATCTAATCCTTTATTCATAAGTGTTCTGTAAAATTCTAAGAGTTCTTGATATTGCAGTCTTTCTTGCAATGGAATTATTTCTCTTTCAGTTATTTTTTTAGTTATAGAGCTTATTTCTTGGATTTTTCTTAGAAGATTCAAGTCTTCTTTTATATCTGGATCAATATTATCTTCTCCCAAAACTTTTCTTATAAGCTGATATTCACTTTCACATTCAAAATTGGGAAATTTTCTATAATGTCTCTCAATTATATAATTTTGGGCGTTATCAAATAGGTTTTGTATTCCTCTAAAAGATCCTAGAGGTATTCGTGTTGGTTTTCCATTCAGAAGCGAATCTATTGTTTCACCGACAGATGCGGCGACTCCAGTATATCTGACAGCAACTTCCATAGCACGATGTTCTAAACGATCTCTATATAATCCAACCATAATAGTATTTGTTTTTATAGTTTATAATAATTGTCGTATTAGTTTTTGAAGCTCTTTCTTATAGGAGATATTATTTCTTCCAAGTATTCTGCTATTGTTTTTTTAAGGTCGGCAGGATGAAGCTTTCCAGAAGTATATAGATTTTCTAGTTCTTCGTAGCTTTTTATTGTTATGTTTCCACCAAATTTTTCCAGGCGGGAAATTTTAATTGATTTTATTTTTGGAAAAACTATTAATTTAGCTATTTGAAGAATTGGGTTGTCTTTAGCTTCTTTTTCCGGGCAGTATGCTCCGTTTATTGATTTTTTTATTTCTTCGAAAGAGTCTGTAACAGATATTCCTGAACCTGGAAGAGATTTTGACATTTTTTCTCCGGGGCCTTTAAGGGAGGTTATAAGTGGGGTGTGGAGAGCTATGAACTTGTAATTTAGAATATTTGCTGTGTCTTTTGCTATCATGTGAACTTTTCTTTGTTCCAGCCCGCCAAGAGCAACGTCTACTTTTAGAAATTTGATGTCTGCTGCCTGCATTAAAGGATACCAAAGTTGAGAAATTGTTGCATTTTCTACATCACGTGCTATTTCTTGCATACTTCTCAGTCCGCGATTTATTGTTGAGGCTTGGGCAAGTTTCATCACGTCAAATTGGTATTCTTTTTTGAATTGAAAGCTGGAACCAAGGACTATTTCAAAACCCTTATCTATTGCTTTTATAGTTTTTTTCCAAGATTCAACTTCTTTATTGATTAGTTTTTCATCTCCCTTTCTATTCAATAATGCATGTATATCCGCTAATAGAATTTTAATCTTGAATCCGGCTTTTTGCAAATCTTGCAATTTGGTTATTGTTACAAAATGACCAAGATGCATAGGTCCAGAGGGTTCATAACCACAATAAACGACTGGCTTTTTGCCTGATTTTAGGAGTTTTGTGAGCTCTTCTTCGGTGATTATTTCTTCTGTATTTCTTTTAATCAATTCAAGCTTTTCTTTTTCGTTCATGTCCCAACCAATAGAAATGCTAATATAAAGATTATGTTTTTATATTTTATGAGAAGATACGCTTTCGCAATTGCTCTATTGGGGATGATTATTTTGGCTTATTTTATTTTAAATGGGAGAGTTGTGGAGGTGAAAGATGCAGGGAATTTGGAGGGCTTGACAGCTAATCAGAAAGTTCATGTTTTAGGAGAGGTTATAGGGGAAAGAAAATATGGAAAGGGGAGTTTAATGGAGCTGGACAATGAGCTGGTTTTGGTTTGTGATTGCTATGGATTTGAGGGGAACAGAGTGGACGTGCTTGGGTTAGTTGAAGATTATACAGGAGAAAAGAGAATAAAAGTTCTCAAAATTGTTGTTCTGGAGTAGATATATGTTTAAAAGGGTTTGAAACTCTGATTTATTTTGATGGGAAATGGATTAAATGGCTTTTTAGAGTATGTTTTAAGTGACGTTTTATGGAGAAAAAATAATTTATCTCCTGAAGATGCACGAGATGAGTTAAAGGCGGTATATGTTAAAGGAAGGAATTTTGATTTGGTTGATTCTCTTTTGAGATATTTTAGAAGCCACCCAGATTTAAAGGGAGTATCTATTTTTTCTGCGTCTTCAGATTTTTCTGCTCCAAAAGACTTTTTGAGACATTCCTATAGCATTGATGCTGATTGCCTGCGTAAGCAATTTCAAGCGGACTCTAATCCACAAGCCTCCTGAAGTCCTCGGCTCTTTTTCCCAGAATTTTAGATAATTCTTCTTCAGAGGCGTTGATTATATTTTTAAGGGATTTGAATTTTTGCAGAAGGGACTTGGCTTTTATGGGGCCTATGTTTGGAAAACCTTCAAGGATAAACTGGATTTGTTCCTCTTTATTTAGGAATATTTTAGAGGGGTGAAGGGAGAATTCTCTTGGTTTTTTATTTGCAAGGACAGAGATATACGAAGATGTTTCTTTTTCATTATTCGTGAAGATAATTGGAATTTGATATTCTATTATTGCTGAAAGGAGAAAGCCGCGGACTGCATTTTGATGCAAAACGGAGTTATTGTATAATTCTTCCTGCGGACCTTCTATAATCAGGAAGTGCTTTGGATATTGCTTTATTTCAAGAAGCTGGGAGAAAATACGCTTGTTTATTATTGAAGATTTTAAGTCTGAAATTGTTTTTCTTTCAATTGCTGTGCTATTAATGAGGTAATCTGCGATGGGGAGCTGTTTGAATTCTATCTGGAAATCAAGCGAGAGAAGAATAGAAGGAATAAGGGAATTTTTCTCGCGATTGTCTACAATTATTTTTATTTTTGGATTTTCTTTTTGTTTTTTTGAGGAAAAGATATTTAGGAATGTCATTTTAGACTAATTTTAAACCGAATCTTTTTAATCTTTCAAAGTGCTTTCTGTTATTTGTTAATAATTCAACGTTATTTATTATACAAGCAGAAGCAATCATTACATCTCTGAATTCAATTAATTTTCCATCATCTCTTAATTTTTCCATTATTTCTGCTGATAGAAGACCTGTTTCTTTATCTATATCAATTATTTTAATATTATCTAAAAATCCTTTTGTTCCTTCCTGTTTATTCTTTCCATACCACACTTCAAAGATATTAATAGGTGTTGCATAAAATGAGGCATTTAAAGAATTAATTTTCTCTTTTGTTTTATCATTACTTTTTAAAAATTCTATTATTATATCAGAATCTAAGCATATTTTTCTGTCCACTTTTTCCATCCTTTTTTTAGCTCTTTTAGTTTTTCTTCATCAAATGAACCTTTTCCAAAAAATTCCATAAGCTTTTCTTTGTTAGACTCAGATTTTTTTTCTATTAGATTTTCAATTATAACTGTAAAGCTTTCTTTACCCTTCATCGCTTTTAACTTGCTGTATGTTTCATTTGATATATTAATTAGCTTTGACATATACGTATATGTATACATATACTATTTAAATTTTTTGGTAGTTTGTCAGGATTTATATATGGAGAGAAATTAATTTATTTATGGGCTGGAAAGATTGGAGTTATTGGTTGAAGGGAGGAATTATTGGACTTATTTTAGGAGTTCTTTATTTTCTTGCTAATTTGGTTTTTAGTTTAGGTTGCATGGGCTGGTATAATGGCATTGAAACTTCTTCAATTTGTCCGTTAGTAGATTCTATTTTTAAGTTTGGTCTACTGAGGATAATATTTTTTCCTTTCGCATTATTTACTGATGAGTATTTAATATTACTTTTAAATTCGGCAATATTATTTGCAGTTATAGGCTGGATTTACGGAAAGATAAAGAATAGAGTTTAATTTTGTAAAAATTATTTGAAATCTGATAGTTTTGGCGTTTTATTTTTCAATTCTCTTTTTGCATCATCAATGTTTTTGTGCATCTTTTTTTCACGAGCTGAAGAAGCATAATGGTGGGCAATGTCTCTGGTGTCTTTTGTCATAAGAATAAAGAGTTTTCCAGGCGAGAGGCGGGCTGTTCGCCCTGCGCGCTGGATTTTTCTTATGGCGCTTGGAATCGGCTCATAGAAAATAACTGCCGAGACTTCAGGAATATCAAGACCTTCTTCTCCTATAGATGTTGCACATAATACATTTAATTCTCCAGTTCTAAATTTATCTATAATTGACTTTTGTTCTTTTTGATTTAAGCCAGAAGTACCGCGGGAATTTGATTTTTTTGCTTGCCCCACAAAAATAGAAGATTTAACATAAGAAAGAGAGCTAAGTCTTTCAGATATTGTCGAGGCTGTTTCCCTAAACTGGGAGAAGATTATAATCTTGGCTTTGGGGTTTTCTTTGAATTCTGATTCTACTAAAGCTGAGAGTTCGTCTATTTTTGGATGCTCTATTTTTTTTGCTTTTAGCAGAGAGATTGATATTAAAGATGCATTGAATTCGGGAGTTTTTACAAGAGTTTGGACAGCTTTTGATTTTTTTTGCTCTGCATCCTTTATCATTTTTTTTAGATATTCTTCCAGGCCGGAGAGGGTTTGGGTTTCTAATAATTCCAGGGCGTGCGAAATTTTTATTGCCTGGGCGCAGAGAGACATTCCTTGAAAGGCATTGTAGTTTTGAGAAGAGGCTTGCATTGCGAGGCGGGCTTGTAGTTTTAATAATGTAATTTTGTTTGCAGGGCCAAACAAAAGGCTTTTCTCGCGAAGTTTATTTATACAGGAGTCAAATATTCTTTTTAGAAGAATACGGATTTCCATAAATTCGGCTGGAAATGGAACTTCTATCTTTTGAAATTCGCGCTCTTTTAAGTATGGCTTTACATCTGGAGAATCGCGGGTA
>CAYNKB010000016.1:0-13248 GCA_964397725.1 Candidatus Woesearchaeota archaeon
CTGCCGTAATTCATTCATTGGCTTGAAAGCCAAGGATTTCTTACGGAAGGATTAAGTATATTAATTATAATTATAATAATAGTTTGGAAAGAATACTAAAAAAATATTTTAGGGAGAAGGAGAATATAAGAAATAAATGGTGAGTTAGCAAAGGTTAAAATCCTTTTTGTCTAACTTTTTGATTCCGAAATATTCTGATGAATGAGCCTGTATCTAATTAATTTATATATTTCTCCGGAAATCAGCACTGAGGAAGAAAACAGAGCTATCAACAGCAAAGATTTTACCGGCAGATATGAAAATCTAAATATGCTTTGCAAGAAGGGAAGATAAATTACACAAAGAAATAGAAATATTGATGCAAGTATAGCTATGTTCAGGTATTTATTTGAAAAGGGCCTTATCTTAAACAAAGATCTTCTTAAAGAGCGGAGATTATACGCATTAAACCATTGAGTTATTGTCATTGCTGCGAATGCCCCTGTTCTTGCAACTTCAATGCCAAAAGGCAAAAGGCGGCTGAAAGTGAATACAGTAATCGAAGCCATAATAATTGTCATGAAAATGAAGAATGGAATTATTTCTTTCGTGAGTATGTTTTCCTTAGAATTAAGTGGTTTTCTATTGAGGGTTTCTTTATGCCCGGGCTCTGACGCCAAGCCAAGCCCTGATCCTGTGTCTGTTACGAAATTGAGCCAGAGTATCTGCGTTGGAAGAAGAGGAAGGGGCATTCCCAATAACAAGGAGGATATTATCGTGGCGTGCTCCGCGAAATTTGTTGTTACAAGAAAGAAAGATGTTCTTCTTGAGTTTGAGAATACTATGCGCCCTTCTTCTATTGCGCTTATTATGGATGCAAAGTTATCGTCTGCTAAAACCATCTCTGAAGACTCGCGGGCTACATCAGTTCCCATAATTCCCATAGATATTCCAACGTTTGCCTTTTTCAGAGAGGGGGCGTCATTAACTCCATCTCCCGTCATTGCTACTATATGCCCTTGCCTTTGTAAAGTAGAGCAGATGCGGAGCTTCATTTGGGGTGTCAAACGTGCAAAGACTGATGTTTTTAATACAGCCGACACAAATTCTTTTTCTGACAGAGCCAAGAGATCCTGCTCCGTTAAAGCAGATTCATCTTCTATCAATCCTATTTCTTTTGCAACTGAAACGGCAGTTCCTTTGTGGTCTCCCGTAACCATTATTACTCTTATTCCTGCTTTTTTTGCCTTTTCTATTGCGTCTTTTACCTCCGGGCGGGGAGGGTCTATCATCGCAACCAATCCGGCGAAAGTCAGGCCTTTTATTTCTGAATCTGAAATTTTGCTCTTGGTTGATTCTTTATAGGCAAGACCTATGACTCTCATTCCTTTTTCTGTCAAACTTTCTATTTTTCTGGAAATAATGGATCTGTCCTGCGGAATAAGTCTTGTTTTTCTTCCATTTTTTAAAATGTATTGAGATTTTTTCAGCATAACCTCCGGCGCTCCAATAGAATAAATCTCATTTCGGCCTTTGCAAGAAACAAGCGAGGCTCTGTATTTTTGCTGAGAACTAAATGGCATTTCATCAATTATTCTAACTTGCTTCAGAAGGCTTGACTTCTTTAGGCCTGCTTTTTCCGCCAGAACAACGAGGGATGCTTCTGTAGGCTCCCCTATTATGTTATATTCGGAATTCTCCTTCACAAGAGTTGCCTTAGTGCATAGAGCAGATATATTAAGAATTTTAATGAGATGCTGATTGCTTTGAGGGTTTATTTTCTCTCCATTTTGGAAAAATTCTCCCTGCGGATTCCATGCGAAACCGGAAACTTTTATTTCATTCTGGCAGAGCAAAAAAACTATTCTTGAAGTCATCGTGTTTTTTGTCAAAGTTCCTGTTTTATCAGTTATTATTGTATCCACAACTCCGAGAGTTTCAGTTGCGGGAAGGGTTCTTATGATTGAGTTTTTTCTTGACATTCTGTAGGCTCCTATTGCCAATACAATGGCTAAGACAGCCGGAAGACCTTCTGGAATTCCTGAAACTAATGATGCTATTGTCAGAAGAAATATTTCAGAGAAAAGGAAGCCGCGAAAAAAGAATCCAATTAGAAAAACTATCGCTGCTCCTATAAATGCAATTATTGCCATCTGCAAGGCAAGAGTGTCTGTTTTTTGCTTGAAGTGATTTCTTTCAGGCTTTATTTCTTCTATTGAAACTGCTATTTGCCCCAGAGCTGTTTTAGAGCCTGTTAAGACAACAAGAGCTTTGGCTGTTCCTGAACTTATGAATGTCCCGAGAAAAACAATATTTGTTCTGTCTGCAAGGTTTGTTTTTTCCGGCAGAACATTTTCTGACTTTTCTACAGGAGCTGATTCTCCAGTCAAAGAGGATTCTACTGCTCTTAGATCGCGGGTTTCTATAATTCTTGCGTCCGCCGGAATTCTGTCCCCCTCCTCCAAAAGAATAACATCTCCCGGGACGAGGTCTGCGGAGTTTACTTTTATCAGCTCTCCGGAGCGATAAACTTTGGCGTAATTAACTATTAATTTTTTCAAAGCAGAGATAGACTTTTCCGCCCTGTATTCCTGAACAAAACCGATAGATGCATTAATTAAAACAACAATCGAGATTACATAAACATCTATAATGTGCCCGAAGAAATACGAGATTATCGCAGCCACGATTAAAATATAAATTAGAAAGCTGTGAAATTGCTTTATGAAAGCAAAAACCTGGGAGGATTTCTTTTTTTCAGGCAGGATGTTACGTCCTTGATTTTTCAGCCTTAACTCTGCATCTTTGTCCTCCAGCCCGTTTGGATTGGACCTTAAATCAGAAAATATTTCATCTAATTTTCTTGAATGGAAGTTTTCCTCTTTTTCCATTTTTAAAGAAAGAAAATAGTGTTATTAAGGGTTTTGATGGATAAGGATTAGTTAAATTTGAATGATTATAAATTTATCTTTAAGGGGCAAAAATAATATTGAATATAATTCCTGTTAGTTTCTCCCGAATACTTGCAGGGACTAAAATTTAGTGCAACATGTCCGAGCGACCAACTGGAGCGAAGTATTTTTTGAAAATGTTCTGGACAAGAAAATGTGGATTGATATAAAATATTCAAAAATTCCCGAGAAAATTCCTGAAATTGAAAATAGATAATTATTTAAGTCCATATTTATTACGTTTAATATGCAGAAACAAGTAATGGATTTTGACGTAATAATAGAGCAAGATGAAGATGGGATTTATGTAGCTAGAGTTCCTGAAATAGAAGGATGCTACACACAAGGAAAGACTTTGCAGGAAGTCTTGGAAAGGATTAAAGAAGCAATTGAAGTTTGTTTAGAAGCTGATAAGGAAAAGGTAAATCCGATGAGGTTTGTCGGAATACAGAGAGTTCAAGTTAAAAGGCCTCAAATGGCTTAGGATGACAAAACTTATTACTATTTCTGGCAAAGAAATGTGCAAGCTTCTTGAGAAAATTGGTTTTGATAAAATCTATGGAAAAGGAAGCCATGTAAGGTTTAAGCATCCTGATGGCAGGAGAACTGTTGTCCCTGTTCATGGAAATGAAGACTTAGGAAAGGGGCTTTTAAGACAAATATTAAAGCAGATTAATTTAAGCAAAGAAGAATACGAGGAGTTGAGAAGAACATGAAGAAATTATATCTGGACAATGCAGCAACTACCCAAGTTAGCGAGAAAGTTGTAAAGGAAATGGAGAGATTTTACTTGGAAGATTATGGGAATCCAGGTTCTATACATAGGCTTGGAGAGAAAGCTTTTGATGAAATGAGCAAAGCAAGAGCAAAACTGGCAAAAGAGATTGGGGCAAAGCCCAGAGAGATTTACTTTACGTCCGGAGGAACTGAATCTGATAACTGGGCTTTGATTGGAACGGCAGAAGCAAACCCAAATAATAGAACTATAATTGTAAGCTCTATAGAACATCCCGCGATTATTGAAGCAGGGGAGAATTTGTCTGAAAAGAGTTTTAAAATTATCAAGATAAAAGTGAATAGCGATGGCATAATTAACATTGATGAATTGGAAAGGGAAATAAAAAATAAAGATGTTTTGTTAGTGAGTGTGATGCATGTAAATAACATAATTGGAACAATACAAGATTTGGAGGCAATCGGAAAACTATGCAGAAGACACGGAGTTTTGTTTCATACTGATGCAGTGCAGGGTTTTGGAAAACTGGATATTGATGTTAAAGAGATGAATATAGATTTGCTAAGCGCAACTGCGCATAAGATTGGGGGGCCGAAGGGAATTGGACTCTTGTATGTTAGGGATGGAGTTAAAATCAGACAGAGGATTTATGGAGGAGGACAGGAAAAGGGTATGCGAAGCGGAACGGAGAATGTTCCAGGAATTGTTGGTTTTGCTAAAGCCTTGGAATTGCAAAAGAAAGTTAATAAGAAAAAAGTTCAGAGGATTAGGGATAAAATAATAATTGGCTTGGAGAAAATTGGAGGGAAGATAAACGGAAGCAAGGAGAAGAGGATTTGGAACAATATTCATTTTTCTTTTCTAGGAATTAATGGAGAAAATCTTGTTGTTTACCTTTCTGAAAGAGGAATTTATGTTTCAACAGGCTCGGCTTGCGATTCCAAGAAAAAAAAGGAAGACAGAGTTCTTAGGGCGATTGGGTTGCCAAGAGAATTGCAGGAGGGGAGCATTAGGATTACTTTGGGAGAGGATATTGATGAAAAGGATGCTGATAGAGTTGTTGGGGAGATAAAGAAGGGCTTGAAGTTATTTTTTCTTTAAAAAGTACTGGAAATCGGCAAGTTTAAATATAACTAAATATAACTAAACTAATGGAAATTAAAGCGATAGCGAAAAGATGGGGAAGCTCAATAGGAGTAATTATTCCGAAGGATGTAGTTGAGGCTAAAAGAATCAAGGAAAATGATGAGATAATTATAGAAATTGTTAAAAAAGCTGATATTTCTGATATTTTTGGGCTTGTTAAAAAAAGAAAGATGTCCGGACAAAATTTTAAGGATATGGTAAGAAAAGGCTGGGAAAGTGAATCTGACAGGAAAAAATGGAAGAATTAAAAACTTTCTTTTTTGACAGCTATGCTCTATACGAGATTATAAATGGAAATCCATCTTATAATTTATATAGCAAAGATATACAGATTGTTACAACTAAACTTAATCTTATGGAACTGCATTATGGTTTGCTAAGAATTAAAGGGGAAAAAGAGGCAGATAAATATTATGATTATTTTCTTCAATTTTGTGTTGAAATAAGTGATGATATAATAAAACAAGCAAATGAATTCAGATTAAATAATTATAAAAGAGAATTATCTTATATTGATTGTTTGGGCTATATAATTGCGAAAAAAAGAGGATTTAAATTTTTAACTGGAGATGAACAATTTAAGTATTTTGATAATGTGGAGTTTGTAAAATGAAAAGTATGCTCATTAATTTGAGGTTAGGAAGTCTCACTAAAATATATTAATTTTGCAGAATTTTTACTGGCTTACTTTTTCTGGCTAGAGCATCTGCGATTCTATTTAAGTTCGATACATCAGTTCCACTGGGAGCAACAAATACCCAAGCACGGCTGTACGAATCAACAGGATACTCACCCTTTGAGTCGATACTGAGGTCTCTACCGAGATATAACCGCGAAAGAGGTCCACTACCAGTACGCCAAACTCTATCTCCGTTTCTTCTGTCTAAATCTATAGGAAGACCATTTTTGTCTGTTTTACTAAATCTGTAACCATTCCATTCTCATTGAATATATCACTATGAACTGCTGTAAATTCAGGAGTTGGACTTAATTTTATACCATATCCACTTTTATCCTGCGGCCAAGCTTCGACTTTTAAACCATAAACCATCGCAGGAACGCTTAAATCGCCCACTATTTGAGCTAATTCTTCAAATATTGGAAGAGTTCTTTTATTGCCTCCTTTAGTATCTCTTAAAACAAATGCTCTTGTGTCAACAGGATGCCTTCCTCTAATAGCATCTAATACTTTGGGCTTATTTAAGTCTGCCAGAAGTCCTGTTCTAATTCCATGAGGTTCTAAAATCTGGTCTGCAAGTACTTGTAAAAATGGCGTTGATCTAGCTGGTTTGCCCTTTAAGTCTAATCCAAAATAAGTATTTCCTCCAAATCCTCCTTGCTCAGTACTCTTATCTATTTCATCTCTAAGAGCTTGGTATAAATCTCTGGCAAAAACTTCTGAAGGAATAGGGTCGCTTTCTCCAGCATTTGTTTTTCCAGTTAAGACTACAATTTGTGAAATGTCAAATCCTGGGGCTTTTATTTGTGCCATATTTTTTCTATCAATATAGGTTATTTAAACCTTTCTATTTGTTACTCCTTTATAGTTGTTATAATATCTCAACAGGTATCTGGGCTTTTTCATTAATACTTACTTCTATAACGCAGGACTTAATAATTGAATTCTGCCATTTAATTCCCGCGAATATAGCATAGGTTATTTTTGTTCAATTAATTCAATCCTAGGCTATATGTAAAAATTAATATATCGTTTAATTATGTGATTATATGAGAAAAGAAAAAGCAACATTTGCGATGGGATGCTTTTGGGGTCCTGATTATATATTTTCAAGAGTTCAGGGAGTTTTAAAGACAAGAGTAGGTTACATTGGAGGGAAAACTAAAAATCCCAGTTATGCAGATGTTTGTGGGGGAAATACTGGGCATGCTGAATCTATTGAGATAGAGTTTGATGCAGATAAAATTAGTTATGAAAAACTTTTGGATGTTTTTTGGAAGAATCATGATTCTACAACTATTAACAGGCAAGGTCCGGATGTTGGGAGCCAGTATAGGAGCGTTATATTTTATCATAACGATACACAAAAGAAGGCTGCTGAAAAGTCAAAGAAAGAAAAACAAAAGGAATTAGTTAAGAAAATTGTTACTGAAATTTTGAAGGCAGAGAGGTTTTATGAGGCGGAAGAATATCATCAGAAATACGCAGACAAGCACGGCGGGAAATATGTTTGTCATATTTGACTTGTAGTATTAATTGAACATCGGTTAAGAAAAAGGTTTAAATAATACTCATTCTTTGAGAAGGTATGAAGAGCTTAATAATTATTTTTGTGTGTTTAATATTTATTGGTTTGTTGGGAACTGCTTTAGTTGGCGCAGATGATGACGATGATAACTCTGCTTCTTTGGATGCTTCTTTAACGACCGGCAACGCTAGTGTAAATGCAAGCGTTGATGTAGATGATGACGATGAAGACGAGGATGATTTAGACGATGATTCTGATGATGATGATACAATGAGGGAAAGAGCAAAGGACAGATTGGAGGATAGGGAAGAAAGATTAAAAGACAGAATTGAGAACGAGCAGGAAAGATTAAAATTAATGAAGGAATTCAGGAAGAAGATGATGGAACATAAAGGGAAGTTTAGAGTTGAGGGAAGTAATATTACAATAAATGATGTCAGCGATGAGCAGAAGGAAATTATTGCGGGAAGAATAAATGCCAAGACTGGATTAAATTTGACTGCGGATGATATTGGGAATGGAACAAGATTAAGGGCGATATTATCAAACGGGAGATTTGCAGAGGTTAAAATAATGCCTCATAGAGCTTCTGCGGTTGCTTTGGCAAAGTTGAGAGCAAAGTGCCTTGACAGGAATTGCACTGTTGAATTGAAAGAAGTTGGTATTGGAAACAAGACAAGATTAGCTTATGAAATTCAAACTGAACAGGATTCAAGATTATTCTTCATATTTAAGAATAGAATGATTGTAAGAGCAGAGGTTGATGCGGAGACAGGAGATATAATAAGATTGAGAAAGCCTTGGTGGTCTTTCGCTTCAAATGAAATAGAAGAGGATGCAGAGACTGAAGCTGAATTGGAAGCTGAAGGGAACACTAATGTTAGTTCTTAGAGACATAAATACTTATTAAGTGTGCTAAATCAAGAAAAGTATGACTACTTTGAAAGATATTTTAGAGAGAAATCCAAATTTAACAATAGCAGACTTTCAAGAACTTCAAAGAACGTATGATGAAAGATTTGTAGATGGAAAGTTTACTGGTTTTGATAAGGTGAGGCACACTTATGCTCATATGGGCAAATTAATGGGAAGATTAGCTGATTATATTGAAGCATTAGAGGAGGGAAGAGATTTCTCGCAGGAAGACATTAGAACCAAAGTAATACCAGACCTATTAGTTTATTCTGCCTGGCTTGCTGGAGAATTCGGTGTTAATATAGAACAGGCTTATCTTGAGAGGTTTATAGGAAACTTGAAAAGACTACATTCTGACGAGGTTTCTCCCCAAGAACTTGCACAATTAGAAAGCCACCTAGATAGATTTAAAGCATGATAAATTTTGTGTAGGTTGAACTCTGCAAGAATAGGCAGTTAAGTGCTCCTACACGATTACTTAATCCTAAGGATTAACTCCCCAACTTTTTCGTTCTGTATGTTCTTAATCATTATATAATCTTCCCTGTGTGGCTTTCAACTGCAGGCAATTGGGGAGGCATGACTTTTCCATAGAATACACGCACTGTTTTCTCGTCTATCTTAAGAACAGATGGATCATATACATTTTCTTCTTGAAAGACAGTTATAGCTTCGCCGAATTTAAGACCGTCTGATGATTCGAGATAATAAATTCCTTTAGGGAGGGCGGTAAATCTTTCATCTATTGAGGCTGCAAAGAGTATATACTTATTATTGATTTTGACTAATGCTGGATCGACTAGATTTGGAACTCTAAGACCTTCCTCTTTTACAAAATTTAATCCATCAGAGGATATGGCTGATCCAATTCCGTGCTCCATTCCTGATGCGGTTACATAATATATTCTTACTTTACCGTCAGGAAGGATTATTGCATCGGGAACAGAAGCCCAACCATTGTCACCGTTAGTTTCCGAATCAATTCTAAGCCCTTCTTTTTGGAAAGTCAAACCATCTGAGGAAATTGCAGAATAAATTTTATGTATAGACTGTCCAGGCCCGGCGTTCTGGCTGTCTGCACCTTTGTAGTACATTCTCATCTTTCCTCCTGGAAGATTGACAATAGTCGGATCGCAAACATTGGTTTCAAATCCTGTTCCTGGAGAAATTCTGATTCCTTGTTCTTTTGTAAATGCTAGACCTTCATTGGAAATGGCTGATAAGATTGCTCCGTTGCTGCAGTAATACAAGCGAACTTTTCCATCTTTCAAAGTATGAATAAAAGGAACAGATCCATCTGTAACTCTTTGGCTGGCATCTTTCTCCCAAGAAAAAGACAATGCTTCTGCAACCTGTCCCGGTGGATTGTTACTTTCTACAATAGCCTCTTTATTATTTTCATCTTGTGTAAACTCCCCTTGTGACTCTTCATTTTTGTTTAAAGAATTGTATAAGAAAAAAGCACCAGCAAGAAGCATAATGACAACAACCGCAATGATTATTTTTTTGTTCATAGTGCCTCTTTTAATATGTATTGTAATGAAATTTATTATTTAAATTATCTCTTTTTAATAAAACATACTTTCTACCATGTAGTAAAACTTATCACAATTTGTGTAACACAAAATATAATAAAAAATGTAACACACCCCCACTATTTCTTAACTCAAACGAGTTGGGAATTTTGGTAAACGCATTCTTAAGAACATTTAAAAATACGGATTTTGTTAGTTGTTTATGAGAAGACAAATAAGAAAATCAAGAAGGAAGAGAGAATTGATTAAACACGTTAAGAAGAAATAATATTCTATGAAAAGAGTTTTTATAATACATGGTTGGGGCGGAAGTCCTAGAGAGAAAATGAATGAATGGCTGAAGAGGGAGCTGCAGAAGAGAAAATATGAAGTTATAGTTCCTGAGATGCCTGATACGGACGAGCCTAAAATTAAGAATTGGGTTGAGAAAATAAGGAAGATAGTAAAAAATCCGGATAAAAATACATATTTTATAGGACATAGTGTTGGCTGCCAGGGAATTCTAAGATATTTGGAAACATTGGATTTGAAAACGCAGATTGGCGGAGCTGTTCTTATTGCTCCATGGATAAAATTAGATGAAGAAACGATTAAAGAAGAAGGAGAGGAATCTATAAGGATATCAAAGCCGTGGGTGGAAACTCCAATAGACTGGAAAAAAGTAAAATTACATACTAATAAATTCATCTGCATATTGTCAGACAATGACCCTTACGTGCCTTTGTCAAATGGAGATTTTTTCAAGGAGAAACTTGGAGCGGAAATAATTATGGAGAAGAATAAAGGGCATTTTACTGAAGGGGATGGAGTTAAGAAAAATCAAACTGCTTTGGATAAATTGATTGAGATTTCTTACTAAGCTGTTTCTACAATTCTAAAGAAATAAGATAGTTTTTTGAAAGTAGCCATTTCTCTTCTACCGAGTTCGAGGGCTTTAATTTTACTCTTACTGAACGCTTCTACTCTAGACGCGAAATCGTGATAACGTGCTGCTAATCTTTCCAGTGAATGTATAGCTCCAGTACGAAAGTCTCCAGGCTCAAGATTTGGGGCTTGCCTAATGGTGTCTCCTGTTGGAGTTAAAAAATATACTCCAGCTCCTTGCACTTGAATATCTGAATATGGGAGAGTTATTGGAAAAACAACTTCGTAGACGCGATTTTCAACTTTAAATCTTATTCCGGGCTCTATTGAAATCTTAGATGGAAAGCTCATTGATATATAATATGACAAAAGTTTTTAAAACTTATGATATTGTCAAGTCAGGTCTATAAGCTAGTGTATAATATAAAAGAGAACATAATTATTAAATTATAATTGTTATTATCAATATTAATAATCTTCATATGATTTGGCATTCTGTTTTTCTTGGATGCAAGGATGTTAATTTGAAGATTTAATTTAAAGTTGTTAATCTACAGCTTCTAAGGACTCTTCGTCAACTGCGACATAGGCGAGCGTGTTTCCTTTTTTATCCAGTATTTCAACGTGATACTGGCCGTTTGGGAGAATTATATTTATTTTGCCTTTCATTCCCTTCTTTATAGAAACCTGCTCTTCGTCTGATAGTTCTGTATGGTATTCTACATATTCGGGATCAGGATCTCTTACGAGACGAACGCCTTGATGCCTTTTGAACTTTGTTTGCATTTTTAGATTGTTTTGAGAATATAAATAGATATAGTATTGGCAAGATTCCAAGGGAATTTATTACAAATAGAACGATGAACCAAATTGGCTCCGAGAGGCGGGCTGATTTCCACATTGCAAGGGCTTTCCAAACTCCGTCCCAGACAACAACTGATATAATAACCCAAAGAGGAAGAGAAGAATACCAAGCAACCAGACTTTCTAAAGACATAATACATTCAAGAAAGAGTTATTTATAAATTTTTGTAATATCTTTTGGTTCGTTAACCGAATATTGAGTTTTATCACTAAAGAAATAAGACATTTGAATTTTAGAATTTTATCGACGGAGAAATTTTCAGTATGGAAATGTTTAAATAAGAAAATTGCTAGGGAGATGGATTAACACAACTGATTGTGTTAAAATAGAGGAAAAACACAAGATATTGTGTTAAAATAGAGATGTTATGCCCTTACTGCAGAAATGAAGATACGAAGGTTATAGACAAGAGGGATGCTGGGGGGCTGACAAAAAGAAGACGTGAATGCCTGAAATGCGAGAGGCGATTCAATACTCAAGAACAGCTTGAAGAGATCCAATTGAGGGTTATCAAAAAAGATGGCCGAAGAGAGGACTTTGACAATGAAAAACTAAAAAGGGGTGTGCTTAGGGCTTGTGAGAAAAGGCCGATAAGTACTGAAAAAATAGAATTAATGTTAAATAGGGTGGTTGAAAAGCTGAGAAAGAAAGGTAAAGAGGTAGATGCAGAATTTATTGGGGAGACTGTTTCTAAGGAATTAAAAAAGGTTGACAAGGTTGCTTACATTAGGTTTGCTTCTGTTTATAAGGACTTTACGGATATTGATGACTTTAAGAAGGAAATAAGGGGGCTTATAAGTTAATGGTAGAATTTAATGATACTAATGGAAATGGCTCTGAAGATAATAAATTAAGTGCTAAAGCAGGATTTAAATTTTCAAAGTTAAATATGGAAATGGAAAGATTCTTTACAAAGATTGGCAAGAATCCTTTTGAATACGACTGGAAGGGAAATAGAATAAACTGGATAAGCGAGAGCGTAAGTGTAGGGGATGACAGAGGAAAGGTTATTTTCACACAGCCAAATGTTAAAAGGCCGGACTTTTGGAGTCCCTTAGCTATTAAGGTTGTTGCCAGCAAATATTTTTGGGGAAATCAGTTAAAGAATGAAAGGGAAAGTTCTGTTGAACAGCTAATAGGAAGAGTTTCAAGATTTATAGGCAGACAGTCTTTAGGACAAGGATACTTTAGCGAGGCTGAAAGTACTGCATTAAAGGATGAGATAGCGTCAATTTGCTTGAATCAACTTTGTGTTTTTAACTCGCCAGTGTGGTTTAATGCAGGCATTTGGGAGTATGACAAGGAAGCTGGAGGGGTTGCCCCATACAAATGGGATTTCGAAACAGGAAAGGTTGTAAGAGCCAGAAGGGGAAAGGACGCAGAAGGAAAAGCTGTTGAGAGAGCTGAAGACAGACCTCAATGCTCCGCATGTTTTATACAAGGGATGGAAGATAATATGGAATCAATTATGAGAGTTCAGGTTGCAGAGGCAATGCTGTTTATGGCTGGCTCCGGAACAGGGAGCAACAGGTCTAGTTTAAGAAGTTCAAAGGAAAGGCTGACAGGGGGAGGGTGGGCGTCCGGACCTGTAAGCTTTATGAAAGGATATGATGCCTATGCGGGAGTTATAAAATCAGGGGGAAAGACTAGAAGGGCGGCAAAAATGGAAATACTGAATATAGATCATCCTGATATTGTTAGCTTTATAGATGCAAAGCAAAAAGAGGAGAAAAAAGCGTGGGCTTTGATTGAGCAGGGTTACGGAGGAGGATTAAACGGGGAAGCATACGGCAGTGTTGCATTCCAGAACTGCAATATGAGTGTGAGGATTACTGATGAATTTATGAACCAAGTTAAGAAGAATGGGGAGTGGTCTACAAGGCTTGTTCAAACTGGAGAAGTTTCAGAGACTTACAAAGCAAGGGAGTTGTTGAATAAAATTGCAGAGGGAACTTGGATTTGCGGAGATCCTGGAATACAAAATGACACTATAATAAATAAATATCATACCTGCAAGAATTCAGGAAGAATAAATGCAAGCAATCCCTGC
>CAYNKB010000017.1:0-6009 GCA_964397725.1 Candidatus Woesearchaeota archaeon
CCAAACAAACTCCTCTTCTCGCTGTTATTCGTCAAAGCAGCACTCAATTTTCCAATCTCCCTTGAAAACTTGCTTCTCCTGTTATAAATTGTAGTTGGTATTCTCGTAAACAAAGCTCTCACATTTGATTTATCATCCGGAATTCTTGCAACAACAGGAATATCCGTAGCTTCTTCAATTTCTTTCAAAGATAATTCATAGCCTGAATCCCTGAGCTTGTTCATAATTATTCCCCTTATTGGCTTTCCTCTCTGCTTTGCCAATTTAGCTGCCCTCAATGAACAACTCAGCGTCGGATAGTCTGCAGTGCTTACGACAAAAAGCGAATCGGAAGCAAGAATAGTGCTTAAAATCTCAGCATTCAAGCTCGGGCTGGAATCAATAATTGTAAAGTCATAATCCTTCTTCAATCCATTCAGCTTGTCTCTCAACTTCAAATAATTTAATCTGTCATTGTAAACATAGCTTCCTGGAATAACATCAACTCCATATTTATTATATATCGCGCTTGTTATTCTTGCCTTTCCAGCCAAAACATCATGAATAGTTTTCTTCGGCTCAACAATATCCATATGCAATCCTAAATTAGGAGCACTATAATTCGCATCAACCAACAGCACTTTTTTCCCGTAATGATTAACCAAATCAGCGGCGAGAGAAGCGGCAATCGTAGTCTTGCCTACACCCCCTTTTATGGCAATAATGCCTAACGTCTTACCCATACATCATTAAAATATTAATCATTTAAAACCTTTTCTAATTAGCAACAACCTTTCTTACATCGAATATCTCTTCCAATTCTTTAACAGAATATGCTGGAGCTAAATTTCCTTTAAGCTTTCCATCGCCATATTTCTTCCCAGAAATCCTAATTGCAGGCCTGCTTATCCCATAAGGAGTAGTCACACCATCAAAATAATAAGGTCTCCAAACTTTAGAAGGCTCGCCTGTATCAATATCTAAATTCATCTCGTCTTCTTCTAGTATTTCAATTAAGTCTCCTCTCTTAAGTTCTCTTGCTATCTTTAATAACTTTTGAGCTTTCATATGGACCCATCGGGAATCGAACCCGAATCTCTCGACTGCCAGCCGAACATTTTACCACTAAACCATGGGCCCTAACAAATTAGAAAATCAGAAGATTATAAATCTTATTAAAAATCTGTGTATGGACTTATCGAGAATCGAACTCGAGTCTCATCGTTGCGAACGATGCATTCTACCACTATACTATAAGCCCTTATACTAATTACTATAAATCCAAATATAAAAATTATTCCAATAGCAGCAAAGCAGCCATAACTAAAATACCCAAAATAAAAGCAATTAACTGCATTAAGCTTTTAGAAATTCTATCGGAATGCTTATTCAGCTCTGGAATTAAATCACTCCCTGCAATATAAACAAACCCTCCGGCAGCAACAGGAACAAGGTAAACAGCAAGATTCTCAACGCTCTTTCCAAGAAGAAATACCAGCACAACACCAAACACTGCAAACAAAGCAGAGGCAAAGTTCAGCAATAGCGCTTTGCCCTTGCTAAATCCTCCGTGAATTAAAATGGCAAAGTCCCCTATCTCCTGCGGAATTTCATGCAAAACAACAGCGATAGTAGTTGCTAATCCAGCCGGAAATGAAACAATATAGCTTACCCCAATGATAACTCCATCCAAAAAGTTATGCATCCCATCCCCTACTAAATTGATATATGCAAATGGATGAACATGCCCTTTCTCCAAAACATCCCTGTGACAATGCTGCCAATGTATCACCTTTTCCAATATAAAAAATAAAACTATCCCTCCCAAAAACTGAAAACTAACATCCAGCCCAAAGCCTCCCTCCTCAACTATCTCCGGCAGTAAATGAATAAATGCGTCCCCAAACAACGCTCCCGCGCTGAAGCTTATAATATAAATTAAAAATTTCTTCAGCCTTTCAATCCTTATTCCCAAAGTAAAAACGCCGACAAAAGAAATCAAGCTAACAATCAACACGCTCAGCAATGAATATGTAAATATGCTAACCATCCCAGTTAAACAAAAAAAAGCTATTTAAAACTATTTCTTCGCCAATCCCCTTGGATTAGTCATCCTCACAACCAAAAAGTAAGCTATAGCTCCAATCCATGTCCCAAAGACTATAACAATAATCCAGACAATCTTCTCAACATCATTCCTGAATTTTCTCTTTGCGCAGTCAATAATCATCCATATCCAAAATACGAGAAACAATATCCCCACAACTATCCACGCTCCTGCAAACGCAGCTGTAAAAGGCCAAAACCAAAATCCATCAAATCCTATCATCTTTATCTAAAGAAAAAATACTATTTAAATTTAACCAACTTTCTCCCCAGCTTTCTCAAACTCTACTTCCCCATCAATTAAATCATGCAAAACTTTTCTTACCTCAGAAATCTTAATCCTTATTTGCTTTTCAGAATCCCTGTCTCTCAAAGTAACATCCTTATTTTCCAAGGATTCGTAATCAACGGTAACTGCATACGGCGTTCCTGCAGTCGCGCTCCTCAAATATCTCTTTCCTATACTTCCCGATTCATCATAATCAACAATAAAATCCCTTTCCAATTCTAATTTAACATCAGAAGCAAAAGCTTTCAGCTCCGGCTTTTTCATCAAAGGAAACACAGAAACATCAATTGGAGCCATATGATAAGGAACTGCAAACATAGTCTTTCCCTCTCCTTCTTTCTTCTTTTCATAAAATAAATCAATCAAAGCAAAAGTCGGCCTGTCAGTCCCGAAAGCTATTTCCAAAACATGAGGAACAAATCTCTCTCCGTTTTCTCTCGTTGCCTCCAATTTCTCCCCTGAAAACTTCCCGTGCTGTTTTAAGTCATAATCTGTTCTGTCGTGCACTCCACAAACTTCAGTCCAACCGTAATTATTCAGTTTAATTTCAATATCCCATGCGTCATCTGCATAAAATGCCTTTTCATCATCATGATGCTGTCTTAATCTTATTCTTTCTTTAGGAATACCAAAATTAACAAACTGCATATACGCAAGCCACACGCACCAAGCATACGCCTGACTCTTCACAAGACCTTGTTTCAAAGCATCCTGAACCTTTTTATATCCGACTTCTTTATTTTCCTTCTGGCTCTTGGAATCCCAAAATGGCAATTCCTCGTTTTTTACTTCCCCATATTTCTCCCAATTATTTTTTTCCTTGGGGTCAACAAATATCTGCCCTTCTGCCTGCGTAAACTCTCTCCCCCTAAGAACACTCTGCCTCGGAGAAATTTCATTCCTATACGCTTTCCCAATTTGAAAAACTCCCAAAGGCAATTTCTTTCTAAAATAATTATAAAATCTCAAATAAGGAAGATAAGTCACTGTTGCTGTCTCCGGCCTTAGAGAAGCATCCTTTCCAGCAACTTTTGTCTTCATCATCAAGCTCTGCCTTTCAATTTCCAATTTTAATTCCTTCCCGTTTGGAGCTTTCAATTTATGCTTTTTCACTAAATCAAGCAAAGCCTTATCATTAAACTCTTTAATTTCAACTCCCTGTTCTTCCAGCAATTTATCAACTCTATAGCTTTCTTTTCCGTCTTTTGTATAAATCACAGGATCATTAAAAGTCTCCAAATGTCCTGAAGCTTTCCAAACCACATCAGGCATGACAGTTGGTCCTTCCAATTCTCTAAATCCATATGTGTTAAAAACTCTTCTTACAGAATTCTCAACCTTATTCTTAAGTAGCTTTCCTAAAGGCCCGTAAGTATAAAATCCCGATAATCCTCCGTAAATTTCCGGCTCAGGCCCCCAAATCAATCCTGCCTCCTGAATAAAGCTTGTAAAATCTCCCTCGTTCTTATCAATTTTCTTCCCAATTTCCTCCGCCTTCTCTTTCTTCAATTTAATTTCCATTTTCCTAATTTCAATCTTCTCTTTGCTCTTTAAACTTTTCCTCTCCCCAATCTCCTTGGCTTTCCTTTCAGCCTCTTTCCTGTTCTTCCCCAAATACGCTACGCTAACCGACTTTACTTTTCCCTCAACTCTCTTAGAGGCTCTTAAGTAATAATACTCCTCATTTCCTATCTTCTTTTTAACAATAAACATTATCCTTTAACCTCCCAAAAACCAAGAGCTCCCTTGCAAGAAAACTCCTTAACTCTTTCCACACCCTCTAAAATAAAGCCATAACCTTCAAAAGAGTCATCAGCCAAATGTAAATTCCTATCCTTTTCAAACTCCTCCTTAGAGCCATATTTCTTAACATCAATAAGTCTTGCTTTTCCAACTATTTTTCCTAAAGGCAATTTACTAAATCCAAATTTGCTCATAAATTCGTTATCGGAAGATTTAGAAGCACGAATAAAAAAATTTCCTCTAAACTTAGTGTTCCATTTCCTTAACTCAATCTTCTTTCTTCCCTGTAAAATAAGTTCTGCAAATGGCTGCTTCAAAGACAAAGCTTTCATATCTTACCCACTACAAAAGAATATTTAAATCTTCCTTATCCACTACACCAAAAACACTTACACACTACAAACCAATAAAAATAAAGAATTAGGCACTACATACCAAAAACAAATTTAAAAAAATCAAATTATTTCTGAATTCCGCCCATTCTACAAATAGTAGTACTACATACTGGGCACTTTCCCTTTGCAATCTTTGTACCTTTTGAGGTCAAAGACTCCTTTGGGTCCTTCATATCTCTCTTCGCCTTGCATTTAACGCAATAGCCTTGTGTAGCCATAATTATACCTCCTGATTGTTAAAAACCTCAAGATTTCGTGCTTTATAAATTTATAGAAAGACGATTATCTAGACAAAAGTCTTAAAACTTCTTCTCTTGCCTTTTCTGCCAAATTAATTTGACTGCAATCAATTGCTCTTCCAACACTTAATTTTATCCTGCCTTTGTAAAGTATATTCGGAAAAGCCCTGTCAATTGGCCAAATCTCATCAGTCCCCTGTATTGCAATAGGAACAACCGGACTTTGCGTATACCTGGCCAACTTTTCTACCCCTTTCCTAAAATCTCCAACCCCTTCAAAACTTCTCTTGCCCTCTGGAAAAATGCCTAGATACCCTTGCTTAAGCCTCTCATTTGCCTGCTCAAAAACAACCCTCATATCTCCATTTAAAATAATATTATTTCCAAAACTTATTAGACTGCCCAAAAAGGTTCCTTCAAAGCCAGAATGTGCTATAAAATAAATATCCTTATCTAAATAGCAAGCCATAACTAGTGGGTCAAGAAAAGAAAGATGATTTGAAGCAAATATTGCCTTGTCTGGCAAGTTCTCTTCCATTCTAACCTCTACATCTCTAGGATAAAGAGAAATAACTCTTCTGCCAAAATGCCTTAGCCCATGATAAAAGTTCACAATAAAACAGAAAGAGCCTCTCTTTTAAATATTTCTAAGCGCAGGATGGGAATTGAACCCATGGATATTCGGGTTGCAGCCGAACGCGTTAACCACTTCGCCACCTGCGCACGAATTAAACAAAAGCTAATTCCTTTTAAACATTTAGTCTCTTCGCAAATTCTTTAACCTTTTCTTCAATCTCGCCGACAGTCCGATTTACGCAGTCTATATCATACTCACTGCAATCGCTTATCTTCCAGACTTCAGTTTTCTCCTTCGGAAAAATATCCAAAGGAACATTGTCGGCAACAATAACTATCTTATCAGCCCAATCAATTAATTCCTCGCTAATCTCCCTTGCATTCTCATCTTTTACCTGAACTTTTTTGTCCATTAATGCATCATGAACGCTTTTAGCAACATAATCATGCGTCAAATCTTTTTTTAATCCCATACTCTTAACTTCAAATTTCCCCTTAGAAAACTTAATAAAAAAAGCCTCAGCAACCTTGCTTCTAAATCTATTGTGCCTGCATACAAAAAGAATTTTCTTTTTCATTTATTAAACTCAATGACCCCGACAGGATTCCTGAAGGTGCATACGCACCGAAGGCACCGCGGAACTTGTTCTGCGTGTGTGTTCAAATCCATTTAAATGGCCCC
>CAYNKB010000017.1:6019-13026 GCA_964397725.1 Candidatus Woesearchaeota archaeon
CAGAATCCTTCTCTTCATCCTTTTCCCCAAGCTGTTTTCAACTCCATTATTATTTCTCTTATATCTCCTATATCCAAACCTCACTATGAAAAATGCAAAAATCAAAGAAATAACAATTATTCCAATCAAGGATAACGTTTGCCTTCCAGTTTCAGAAGCAAACAATCCAGTAACTCCAAGCCTGGATGGCAAAAATATCTCATCTATTGTCTCCGACTTTACAGAACCATCCTCTAAAATAAGCTTCAGCCTGAATTCTCCAAATGAATCCTTCGGCAGATTAAATTCCAAAACTTGCTCTCCTGAATAGCCCGCCGCCAAAACAATTTCTTTCTGCCCTTGCGTTCTTATAACGTCGTCAAAATCCAAGAACTGATACTGCAAAACTATATTATGGTCTTTGTTTGAAAACTCCTCAAGCAAATAATTAACTTTCAATACATTGTCTATCTTTTCATAATTCAGAACTCTGGCTTCAAAATTATTTCTATAAACAGTAACTTCAACATCTTTCAAGGCACTGCCTTCATCACACTGAATTCCAACTGGAATCAAATAATTTCCAGGCTCTGAATCATCCGGCACTGCAATCTCTAAATTATATACAAATTTCTCCCCAGGACTCAATCCTTCAACCTGTCTGTTTAAAACCCATCCAGCCTTGTCTCCCTCAGCTTTTACAAAGCACTTATTTAAGAAAACGCCCTCTCTGCTCCTAACTTCCAAATCTAAATTGTCTTTTGTTCCTCTTTTTAATATGATGCTGTCCGTCCCTTCAAAATTCAAAGAGATTTGCCTCTTGCTGGAATTTGAATAAGTTACAAATCCTCCTCCGCTTCCCCCTCCTCCGCTGGAACTTCCCCCAGAACTGGCGCCGGAACTTCCTCCTGAAGAAGTTGAAACGCTAAAGCTTCTGCTCGTTAAATTTGAATTTCCAGCAGAATCATTTACATAAAAGTTCAAAACAAAATCCGCATCAACACTAACATCAAAACTACCGCTTCCAGAACTACAGCTTATGCTTGTATTTGCGACCGCTACGCTCGCCCCTTGATAAACATTATAAATGCAACTTCCCTGATTTGCTTCTGTCAATATAAATGTTAATGGAATTCCAATCCTTGAACTCTTTGTTCCTGTCGGCTCGCTTACTGTAATCCTTGGATTTGTTGTATCAACAAAAAAAGTTTTATTCCCGTTAAATGCTGAATTTCCAGCACTATCCTGGCATCTAACATTCCACAAGTACTCTCCGTCCGTCAAATTCAAATTTAGAGTTCTCTGAACTCCTGAACTTACTCCATTATCCGTCTGATTCAACTTAAATGTCCCGTCAAAATCTCCCCACAATTCACAATAGCTCAAATCCAAATCTGTAGCGGTATAAACAAAATTCGTATTCCCAGAGTTAAGATAAGTCCCGTTGGATGGCGAACTTAAACTAATGGCTGGAGCCCCCAAGCTTACTGAGAAACTCACGCTATCACTTGTGCCCTCTCCTTGTGTGTCGTTAGCAAACAAATTCAAATTATAGCTTCCACTTCCAGCAACACTAAAAGTTGTATTCCCGCACAAAGCAATTGTTGTATTTGCCCCGTTATTAACATTATACCAGCAGGAATCCAGATTTCCATCCGCATCCGAAGAAGTATAATTCAAAGCAATTCCAGTATTATATCCATAAGCGTCTCCTGAAGAAGGTAATAATAAATTCAAGCTCGGAGCTGTATTTATCAAGGTATAATCAACATTAACGCTCTCCAAAGTTGGTGTCTTGCTTGAATCAGGAGTTTCAAAAAAGAATTTGTATTGGAAATATCTTCCTGTCAAATTCAAACTACCCGTACTGGCATAATAAGTATTTGCCGTTCCATCGCTCCCCCTAAATGTCCCATCTCCGCATCCGCTCAAAGAACAATTCCTCACTTGGTATGTTAAGTTCGTCGCCTTCAAATAATTTGTAAATCCTTTAGGATCGTTTGAAACTCCTCCATTTATATCTCCTACTTCACTCCACAAAACTCCAGAATTAGCAGACTTAAACGCTCTCCCATCAACATCTAAAATATATAAATTACTGCTCTCATCTGAAATTATATAAGCTCCATCTTGAGAATAAGGAGTAAAGCTTGAATTAATAACACTCCACGTTGTACCTGAGTTAGTTGACTTATAAATTCCTTTATCCAACAAAATATACAAGTTCCCAATCCCGTCAGAAGTCATTCCATCCGTTCCCGTCGTTCCCCCATAATCACTCGTCTTCTGTGTCCAGCTTGTTCCCTGATTGGAAGAAGAATAAACTCCCTTTGCTCCATCTACCGCATAAATATCATTGCTTGAATTAACAGTAATCCCTTTAACATCATTGCTCGTAGCTCCATTAAAATCAGCTCCGCTTGTCCAAGTAACGCCTGAATTGTCAGACTTCCAAATTTTCTGAACTCCATCAATAATATACAGCACATTGTTGGAATCAGATGCAGAAGCCATCCAATTTCCAGTAGTATGTGTTCCAAGCGTGCTATTGACAGCACTCCAACTCACACCATTATTAGAAGACCTGTAAATTATCTTCCCTCCGCTAAATATAATATAAAGATAATTAAAATCAGAAATCATATTCTGAATATCTATCCCATCCCCATAGTCACTAGTTCTTGTTGTCCATGTAGCTCCGCTATTTACAGAAGAATAAACTGCTTTAAGACTATCAACACTATACAAAAATTCTACATTCGGCGTTGTTCCAAAAAAACTAACATTGTTCCATGTTGCATCCGCCCCAGCATCAAAAACTTGTGAGGTAAAATTCCCCATAGTTTTTCCGGTATTTAACACAACACCTGTCCCGTTGTAAGAAGTGTCATTATAGCTCCCTGAGTCAAAATTCGCCAAAGTTGAATCCGTAAGTATTGTAAATCCCGTTAATCCTCCAAACCTCAGCAGATGCAAAACCCCCAATAATACAACAAAAACTAAAAATAAAACAAAAAACTGCATCACCTTTTTCTTCATATCATAAGCAGACACTTTAGTTTTATAAATCTTTTTTAACAAGTTATTTAAACAATATTTTCCTCTTCATTTTATGGAAAAAGTAAGTCTTGCATTTCTCGGCACAGGAAACGCCATTCCAACTATAAAAAGAAACCACACTTCAATCCTGTTTTCCTACAAAAATGAAAATATCCTTATTGACTGCGGGGAAGGCACGCAAAGGCAGTTTCGCCACTTGCAAATCTCACCCTCTAAGCTTACCCGTATTTTAATAACCCACTGGCATGGAGACCATATTCTCGGCCTCCCTGGGCTCTTCCAAACACTTGCAATGAACAACTATCAAAAGACTCTCCAGATTTACGGCCCAAAAGGAACAAAAAATAAAATAGAGGCAATAAAAAATCTAGTAAACGTGCAAATAAAGCTCCAAGTCCACGAAGTCTTAGGACAATTCCTTAATCTTCCCGATTTCTGCATAGAATCCTCCCCAATGTCTCACGGCACCCCAACAAACGCATACTCAATAATTATAAAAGAAAAAAGGCGCCTTGATAAATCAAAATTAAAGAAATTAAAAATCCCAAACTCTCCTCTTCTCAAAAATCTTCAGGAGGGAAAATCAATAATTATTAACGGAAAAAAGATATCTTCCTCGCAGGTTTCCTACTTGGAAAAACAAAAGAAAATAACGTTCATTCTTGATACAGCTCTGAATCCAAATGCTCTGAAAATTGCAAAATCCTCCGACTTGCTCATAACAGAAGCCTCCTTTTCTTCGGAAGAAGAATCCCAAGCCAAAGAATACAAGCACCTTACTGCAAAGCAAGCAGCGACAATTGCAAAAAAATCAAAATCCAAAACCTTGATTTTGACGCACCTCTCTCAGAGATACGAAAACGCTCCTCAAGTAATAGAAAAAGAAGCCAAGTCTATTTTTAAAAATACCAAGCTAGTAAAGGATTTTGATCAAATTACTCTCTAAATTTTAAGCTTCCAAGGAAGGAGAAATAAAGATTATTGTGTCTCCTCTAAGAAAAGTCAATCCGATGTTCTTCTTAACTTCTCCGTTCTGAACTTCTTTCGCATTATCCAATACGACATTTATATGCATGTCAAATGCCATTAGAGTTCCTACAAATTGCTTCTCTCCCTTCAGCTGAACCATAACTTCTTTGCCTTTTGATTGATTCAAAAGATCAAGTGGCCTTTCAATTCCGTTCACCATATCTGCTTTCATTTCCTACTGTATTTAAACTTTACTGCTGTATGTGTTGTAAATTTTAAGCTTGAAAATCCTTCAACTTTTCTAAAGTTGAATGGGATGGAGAATTTCCTGTTCTCCATATTCCTGATTTCATTGTTTAAACCTTGCTATTCAATTTTATAAACCAAGAAATATCTAAAAAAATAAATGCATCTATATAAAGTAAACCTTGCAAATTAACAAGTTTACAACAACGAAGATAATTAATATCAATAATTCATAATGCTCTTCTATTAGATAATTAAAATTAATTCTTTTATTAATATCAAAAAGGCCTTGCGTTTTACCACGGCTTAAAGGACGTGGTTTGATTTGGACTTTTGGATGCAGAAAAACCCAAAGGGTTTCTTCTGAACAGAGCATTGCAACAGCAAGCAATTCTCTTGTGCTCAAGTTCCTTGACATCAAAATTGCATAGAATGTTTAGACATTGACTTGACAAACTAATGAGCTGTAAAGTTAGAGTCACCTAAATTGGCTCTTTTTTCTTTGGCAGCAATTCTTTTCCATCCAATACATTTGTTGGACGACACGAAGGCAGGCTATTAATCGAGTGATTGGAATGGCAAGTAGATTTGAACAGGCGATCCCTCAAGCGCCTTTGTCAGTTCCGGGCTAGGCGTTCCGCATACTTCTCCAGAAGCAGTGCACGTCTGGAAAATCGCGGCCCCTGTTTCCCCCATATTCTTGAGATGATCCAAAAGAGCCTGCGAGTCGCGGTAACGTTCAAGGACAAGACACTCAGTTTCGTCGCTGTTGAAGTACGTTTCATACTGCAAAGTTCCGGTGTCTTTAGTGCGAACTAATTCCATGCACTTGGCGGAAAGACGTTTGAATTCATCAAGCTTGCCATCATGAATCTTGAGCCTAGCAATACCTTGAATTTCACTAATCCTTGGTTTGTTCATATGTTTATTTTACTAAATCTTCCATTTAAAGTTTTCGTTTTAAAAAAATCTGGTGCCGTTAAGTTAACAGCTCACAAACTAATAACATTTATAAACCACTTTTCTCCAATACCAATATGAATCGCGGAAGAAAAATATCAGGTGGAAAATACCACAGGCAAAGAAAAAAGAAGCACTATGAGAAAGATACTCAGGAAAAAATAGTCACACTTGGAGAAACGAAAAAAAGGAAGATTAAAGTAAGAGGCGGGCATCTAAAAACAATTCTTCTAAACGAAAAAAAGGCAAATATTATGATAAAAGGAAAATCCCAAAAAGCAGAAATTAAAAACGTTTTGGAGACTCCTCAAAATACATTCATGGCAAGGCAGAACAAGCTTACTAAGGGAGCAGTAATTGAAACTTCTTTAGGAAAGGCACGCATAACAAATCGCCCAAGCCAGGAAGGGCAGATAAACGCCATTCTTGTAGATTAAGCCTTTGTAAACTAATTCGATAAATTTAAATACACTCGAAAAACACCATTCATATGAGTAAAATCAAGACAATACTAGGAGATGCTATAAGACATACTGTTTTAATAGGAGCCATTATAGGAGCAATAGAAGTCAGCCCAGGTGCACAACATATGCGCGCATATCGTGAAACTTACAAAATTTTGGAAACAAGAGATGTTGAAGTTTCTCAAGAATCTTGGGGCAGAGTCTATGAACATGCAGGAGCTAGACCAACAGGATGGGCAGGATTTGATCTTGACACAAGCCAACTAAAAAGATTCATATCTGATAGTAAAGTCAAATAATAAAATTCTCGACGATAAATTTAAAATTATATAGAAAGGTTTAAATACCGAGAAAACCGTAAGTCTTTTAAACCTTGCGTTAACACAAAATGAGTTATGTAAAACGTTGTCCTGAATGCGGAAGTGTCAATTTAACCTATGATGACCAAAAAGGGGAGATAGTTTGCAATGAATGCGGGCTTATCATTGAAGAAAAAATGGTTGACACCGGACAGGATGCAGGAGGCCAATTTGACAAATCTGAAAAGAAAGGCCGTGGTGGAGCTCCTATTTCTATGCAAAAGTTCGACAAAGGGCTTACAACAAACGTTGGAGAAATATCAGATATTTACAAATTAGAAGCCGGCCAAACCCGCAAATTCCTTCGTTTAAAGAAATGGCAGGAGCGCGTCTCCACTTCTATTGAAAGAAATCTTCGTCTTGCAATGGCTGAATTAAGGCGTGTTGCTTCCTTTCTTAATCTTCCTTCAGTAGTCAGAGATGAAGCCTCAAGAGTTTACAACTACGTCCTTCAGCGTGGCTTAGTCCGAGGCCGTTCAATGGAATCGGTCATCGCAGCCTGTATTTATGCCGCCTGCCGTTCATACAACATTCCCCGTACTCTTGACGAAATTGCCGCAGCTTCAGATGTAGAAAGAAAAGAAATTGGAAGAACATACCGATTTATAGTAAGAAAATTAAAAATCAAAGTCACCCCAAGCTCTCCAAAAGACTACATCTCAAGATTTTCCTCAATTCTTCATCTTTCTCCAAAAGCGCAAAATGAAGCCCTAAAAATCCTAAAAAAAGCAGACATCTCTGAATTAACTTCCGGACGCGGTCCCGCAGGAATTGCAGCTGCTGCTTTATATGTTGCAGCCCTCATGAATGACGAAAAGAAAACGCAAAGAGAAGTTGCAGATGTAGCTGGAATTACCGAAGTCACCATAAGAAACAGATACAAAGAACTCATTGAACGCCTCCAGTTGGAAGACAAATTAAAAGCGAAAGTTGCTCAGTCTGAAAAGTCAAAATAATTTTTATAAAATTA